>CAZNNK010000048.1:0-14388 GCA_964574085.1 uncultured Coleofasciculus sp. | reverse complement strand
CAATTAACCAATACAGTAACGGTGGATCTTCAACATAAGATTTGTCCCCAAACCTGGGATAAAACCATTGCCAAGATGCCAAAGGCGTGGTAGTCAATTCACCAGCGACCTGATGGATTGTTTGTTCACTCCCACTTAAGAGAGGTGGACTATCCAGATTCATGCAAAATAAGAGCAAAGCGGCTAAGAGTAAGCCGAACATCCACATCCGCTCAACCCAACGTTGAGTTTTGCGAATTCGACTCTCTGAGCGTCCCCAAATAAATGTTTGACGATTCATCTTTAAACGAACAAGTTAGAGTGCTGCTGGTCGCCAGTCGTTCACCTTGCTGCCATCCAACAGGTTGCCTTTGCTTTCACCGTGACTCAACCCGTGGCGCGACCTAATCAAACGGTGACTTTTCAATTATGACTTTTCAGTTCAAAATAAAAAACTCTGATGTCCCCGATTCGCGGTACGAACAAATGTGAACAAGTCTCAAATCCTGACGATTCCCTGTTCCCCAATCTCACCCCTCAACGTGAATTTGGTTCAACCCCTTATAGATCGATAGACGGAGCCGCGTTAGGATCAACGTTAGTGTCACACCAAGGGGTTAACCGAATCACTCCTGCCGCTTATTCACAGTAATATAGTTAGGCTTTATCAATTCAACGTGCTTATTTTGTTAAATAGAGCCAATCATCAGGCATCTAGAACTTAATCGATCACCTGCGACAAGCATACCTATGGAAGGATCTTTTGAATTAACCCTACAAATGGTCATCGCTGTCTGCGCTGGAATCAGCGCTCAGGTGATTGCCGAATACCTCAAAGTTCCCAGCATTGTCTTCCTGCTGATCTTCGGCGTTGCCCTCGGTTCCGATGGCTTAGGGTTATTACATCCCCAAGAACTGGGAGTGGGTTTGGAAGTCATTGTTGCCCTATCTGTAGCCGTGATTCTGTTTGAGGGAGGACTGAACCTTAACCTACGCGACTTAGGCAAAGTATCCGGTTCGCTGAGAAACCTCGTCACCCTGGGAACACTGATTACCCTGCTAGGCGGTGGAATGGCTGCCCATTGGTTAGGAGAATTTCCCTGGTCTATTGCCTTTCTCTATGCCGCTCTTGTGGTGGTGACCGGTCCAACCGTGATTGGTCCACTGCTCAAACAAGTGAAAGTAGACCGCCGAGTTGCCGCTCTTTTAGAAGGAGAAGGGGTGTTAATTGATCCTGTGGGGGCGATTCTTGCCGTTGTCGTCCTCGATACCATCCTCAACAGTGAAGCGGGTGCCTCGGCTGCGATTATCGGTCTAGGATTACGCCTAGGTATTGGTGGTGTGATTGGCGGTATCGGTGGCTGGCTGCTGGGTTTATTTCTCAAACGAGCCGATTTTCTCTCCGAAGACCTGAAAAACCTGGTCGTGTTAGCCGGGATGTTAGGCTTATTTGGCTTGGCACAAACGATTCGCTCCGAATCCGGATTAATGGCAACTGTCGTCGCCGGAATCGTCGTCGGCGCGTCTTCTCTACCCGAAGAACGGCTGTTGCGACGGTTTAAAGGACAATTAACCGTGTTGGGGGTGTCCGTACTCTTCGTTCTCCTCTCCGCCGATTTGTCCATTGACAGTGTTTTTGCTCTAGGCTGGGGCAGTGTCTTCACGGTGTTGGCATTAATGACGCTGGTGCGCCCGGTGAGTGTCAGCTTATGTACCTGGAATAGCGGCTTAAATTGGCGACAGAAAATCTTTTTATCCTGGATTGCGCCCAAAGGAATTGTCAGTGCTTCCGTCGCCTCCTTGTTTGCGATTCTGTTAACTGAACGGGGGATTAACGGGGGAGATTCAATCAAAGCCCTCGTCTTCCTGACCATTATGCTGACCGTCTTTTTACAAGGCTTAACCGCGCGTTGGGTTGCCAAATGGCTGCAACTGAATCCCCAGGAAAAGGCAACAGGTGCAGTCATTGTCGGCTGTAATCCCTTGGGTCGTCTGATTGCCCGTTTGTTTCAAGAACAGGGAGAAGAGGTGGTGCTCATCGACACTGATCCCGAAGCCTGCGAAAAAGCCGAGGAGGAAAATCTACGGGTGTTCCAAAGCAGTGGTTTGGATGTTGAGGTTTTAGAAGAAGCTGGGATTGAATCAGTGGGTACATTTCTGGCAATGACCAAGAATGGGGAAGTGAACCTAGTCTTAGCGCAACGCGCCGTGGAAGAGTTTGCGCCGCCACGAGTGGTTGCCGTATTTCCCCGTGATCCCCAAGGCAATGCCCCGAATAATAAAACCAATAAAACCAAAGTCCATCAAGCCTTTGTTCCGCAACTGCCGATTAAGACGTGGAATAAGTATATTGTCGAGGGGCAAGTCAAGTTAGGCACAACCACGTTGAAAGAGTCGGGATTAGCCTTTCAGCGAGCGCATTTACAAGCGTTGATTCGGGCGGGGGAACTGGTTCCCTTATTAATCGAACGCCAAGGGAATTTACAAGTGGCTAGCGCCAATGAAACCTGGCATGCTGGCGATCAAATTATTTATCTGCTGCATGATCCCAGACCTAAACTCTTGAAACGCTTATCCGGTGGCAGTTCGTCCTCCCGGCTGGCGGTAGAAAAGTTGCCAGAGGTTGAGGAGATTCCGATTTCCGAACCTGTGGAAGAGAAAGCGGTTAAAGAAATTGCCAATAAACCTAAGGGTGGAAAAGAGGCGAAGGTTGAAGGATGAAACAGTTTTGACCCTTCGCAAAGCTTTTCGGGCATGGCGTGCGAGTGTGTAGGGGCGGGTTTAGACGCTTCCTTAGTGGGGATACCGATAACATTTCAACAAAACCCGCCCTGACTCAAAATGCAGGTTTTTTTATTCAATACTGTCTAATGATTCAGGGGAATCGCTCACTGAAGAAAGGGCGCAAGCCTTGCGCCCCTACGATTTTTACCTTAAATAAGGAACCCATAATTTCATTGGTTCTGGCGAACCATACCAAAGTCCCTGTCTTCGCGGTGAATGCAGCACCCCTTCTAAGGTGAGATTCACCGCCCCCTCTAAATGAGCCGCTTCAATGGGAGTAATCCCATCTCCCCAACAATTGCCGACTCCACAGGTTTGCTGATAACTGTTATAGGCTAACCATTGACCCAAACGTCGTTGACCATAAATAGCTTTACCCGCGACACAAATATATTTAACCTGGGGATAAAATGCCCCTGGATAGTTAATTGCCACGAAATCCAGATTGCGTTTCGTCCAGCGCTCTTGGCTGATATGAGGTGTCCCCAATGTTACCAGTGTGGCAATAGCAGGATGAGCATTCCATAATCTGGGGACTGAGGGTGTCACATCGCCATGAATATCGTAGGGTTTTTCGCCGAGGTAGATTCGGGCAATCCAGCCTCCGGCGGAATGACCAATCAGATTCACCTGAGTGGCGTTATAATCTGCCATCACCTGTTTCACGGTTTGGTCAAGTTGGCGTAAAATGGGTACAACTGAGCGACCGCCTATGGTGGGAATCCAATCGCCTTGTCGTAGCGGTACCGTAACCGTGGGAAACCCAAATTGATTTAACGCGGTTTCTAATCCTCGATATTCAGTTGCCCTGGCAAAAAAACCCGGTAGAATAACAGTCGGTAGTGGCATTTGGGATTTTAGAGCTTTTTAATTATTAATCAAACGTAACAAATTGTGATGGGGCAAGTTGGCACACTTTACGGTCTGAGTGTCGGTCCAGGCGATCGCGAATTAATCACGCTTAAAGCCCTGCGTATCCTCAAACAAGCACCCGTGGTGGCGTTTCCGGCGGGAGTAAGGGGGAAACTGGGTATGGCTCAACAAATTATCGGGCAATGGTTAGACACTCAACAGGTTCAACTGCCTTTAACATTTCCTTACGTGCAAGACCTTGACATTCTTACCCAAGCGTGGAAGAAAGCCGCCGAACAGGTGTGGCATTATCTAAACGTTGGGCAAGATGTGGCGTTTGTTTGTGAAGGGGATATCAGTTTTTACAGCACGTTTACCTATTTGGCGCAAACCTTGCAACAGCAGCAACCTACCGCCGTAGTGCAAATGATTCCTGGCGTTTGTTCACCCATGGCAGCCGCCTCAGTGTTAGGATTACCGCTAACGGTACAGCGCGATCGCTTGGTGGTGCTGCCAGCTCTCTATAATGTAAAGGAACTGGAAACAATTTTAGACTGGGCAGATGTCATAGTCCTGATGAAAGTGAGTTCGGTGTATGAACAGGTCTGGCAGGTGTTGCATCGCCGCCAATTATTGGACACTGCCTGGGTAGTCGAACGTGCTACCCTACCGGATCAAGTGATTTATCACGATTTACGCGATCGCCCAACGCTGAAATTACCCTACTTTTCGATCATGATTGTCAACGTTACTCAATCCCTGAGTTCAATTAGACTCTAGATTATTTTTATTAACGGCGTCGCGGAAGTCCTCACCCAAGGGCGAAGTAGGGTGAGGATGGACAGCGGGAAATTGAGGAACGAAATTTCCAATCTTCAGGACTTGCTTACCTTAAATGGTATATAGTGGTAAGAGGAGGTGAAAGCGATGCGACATCAAGCCATCAAAGTTAGGCTATATCCGACAACTGAACAACAAGTGATACTAGCTCAACACTTTGGCTGTAGTCGCTGGTGGTGGAATTATGCACTCAATTTGTGCATTGAAACTTACCAGTTAACGGGTAAAGGCTTGACACGTTCAGCATTAAACGCATTTTTGCCTAAGCTCAAGAAACAGGAGGAAACCGAATGGTTATCTGAATGCTATTCTCAAGTTTTGCAAGCTACCACACTAAACCTGGTAGCTGCCTACAAAAACTTTTTCGAGGGTAGAGCTAGATACCCAAGGTTCAAGGCTAAAAGGAATAAGCAATCCATTCAGTATCCTCAGTCGGTTAAAGTTGTTGATGGTTGCCTCAAGTTTCCCGGTCGTGTTGGCGTAGTCAAAACTAAAATACACCGACCAATTGAAGGAACTATCAAGACAGTAACGGTTAGCATGACGCCATCGGGTAAGTATTTTGCATCTGTATTAACCGAGGTAGAAGGGGATAATCCTCCTGTCAGCACTCTCGCAAGTCGAAGTGAAGGTAAAATTGCCGGGATTGACTTGGGATTAAAGGATTTTGCCATTGTTAACGATGGGGTTAAAACCTCTAAGTTTGATCACCCCAAACATTTAGCCAAGCATGAGCGTAACCTCAAGCGGAAGCAACAGAAATTAGACAGAAAGGAGAAAGGAAGCAAGTCACGAGATCAAGCCAGGAAACTGGTGGCTAGGGTTCACGAACGAGTTAGTAATGTCCGTCAAGACTACTTACATAAGCTATCGAGAAAGCTTGTTGACGAAAACCAAGTTATCGTAGTCGAAAGTCTAAATACTAAAGGCATGGTTCGGAACCACAAACTAGCTAAAGCAATTTCTGATGTAGGCTGGGGAATGTTTGTCAATTTTCTATCGTACAAACTCGAAAAAGAGGGTAAGGTACTGGTAGAGATTGACCGATGGTTTCCTAGTTCAAAACTCTGCTCAAACTGTCATTATCAGGTAGACGAGATGCCCTTGGAGGTTAGGAGTTGGACTTGTCCGAGCTGTGGCACTCATCATGATAGAGATGGTAATGCCTCAGCAAATATTAGAGCGGAAGGTGTCAGAATGCTTCGACAGGCTCAACAACATTTATCGGTCTCAGGGACTGGGACTGCTGCTGGTGGAGGGGATGTGAGACCGAAGCTTGGGCGTAAGTCTAAGCTGACGCAATCCCCAGCGAAACCAGAAGCTCAGGCTTCAACGAAGTAAGCCTGAGTAGTTCACAACGAATAGAATTCCCGACAACCCCGCAACGGAGAGCATGATAACGGCTATGTCGAATCTCTTATTTAGAACGGTTTCCGAGAAACTTAATCAGCCAACTGGAATCGCCGTCATGGCATCGGTGGGTATTCATGTCATCTTGGGGCTAACCTTACCCTCTTATGTCCCCGTTTTTTCTAATGAAGCGCCACTAACTCGGCGAACCGTACAAATGTTGGAATTAAGCGAAGCCGATTTGAGTCGCCTACCGGATTTATCGGTGCCCACGGTTCCCCCCTATATTTATCAGCAGACACCGTTAGAATCACCATTCCCACCGCTTCCCTCTCTCCCTCCCCAAGAGTCTTTACCTCTCGATGGCACCATCTCGGTGGCTCCTCCTTCACAATCGTTAAAAATTCCATCATCGTCTTCGACTCGGAAACGAACCCGAACCCGAATCTCCCGGAATCCACCGAGTACCCCATTTCCAACCCGGAAGAGAACGCTAGGAATCCCGATTTTGAGTCCCAGCCAACTTCCACCACCGCCTCCCCCAGGAACAATGAATCCTGAGTCGAGTTCCATAGCAACAGAGCCTACGCCAAGTATTGATCGTTTGGCAGCACAATTACGCGATGATCGCAACTCATCGGTGTTGACGAATCCACGCTCTCAACCACCGGAACCCCCCAGAGAGAAAAAGGACATTGCTCTTAATCCAGATACCGATCCCCCAGCTAATGACAATGAGCCAACCCCAAATCCGGAAGAGCCTGCATCAGAATCCGATCAGCCAGTAGCTCAGAAACCCAACTCTGAACAACAGTCAGATAGCACTGGCGCTGAAGCGAATAAAACAGAACCTGCACCTGTCCTGAAACGAGTATTAATTGCTGACTATCCCAAAGCCGCTTGTCAGAAGCAGCTTAATAGCACAGCCATTTACAGGGTTGTTGTCGGTGCTGATGGCAAACCGATGAATTTACAACCAATTCAACGAGCAGGTGATGACAGTCTCGATCAAAAGGCACAAGATACAATCAATACTCAACGTTTTCTGAATCGAACAGATAAACCACAAGAGTATCAGGTATCGGTTCAGTTCTCAGGTCAAGACAAAGTGTGTCCGAAGCCAACACCTCCCGAAGCCTCGGAGCAGACTCCTGAGGGTTCTAATTCGCCAACACCCCAACCTGAGAATCCGGAGGCGGCTGAAGACTCAAATTCTAATAATTCTTCCTCTTCCAATCCAGAAACCTCGGATCGCGATCCGGCAAACTCTGAACAATCATCGCCATCAGAGACAACCTCAGAGTCCGAGGATCAAAAAGACCAGCCTGAAGAATCAGCGAATCCAGCAGAGGAAAGCCCTGAAGCCTCCAACCCACCTGACGTAGTTGTACCCACACTCTAATCCCAAAAGGGCATTCGGGATCAATTTTGAATCGGTTCACTCCTTGATCCCCAACTGGATGTTAAGATGATCGACGGTTAGAATTATCCCCTCCGAGATTACAGCAAAAAGGAACCCAAGTCATTATGCCTTCACGAGAACCTCGCCGCATACTCATAACAGGTGGAGCGGGGTTTATTGGCTCCAACTTCGTCCATCACTGGTGCGATCGCTACCCCGATGATCGAGTCGTTGTTCTCGATTTGCTCAGTTACGCCGGCAATCGCCGGAATCTAGAGCCAGTCGAGGGACGAGAGAATTTGCGGTTTGTACCGGGAGATATTTGCGATCGCACGTTGGTTGATGCCTTACTCCGCAGTGAGACGATTGATACTGTTGCCCACTTTGCGGCGGAATCCCATGTGGATCGCTCAATTTTAGGACCTGAAGCATTTGTAAGAACGAATGTTCTGGGTACATCAACTCTAGTCGAAGCCTTTCGCCAGCATTGGAAAAAGCGGGGGTGTCGAGCGAGCGATCGCTTCCTTCATGTGTCTACGGATGAAGTCTACGGCAGCTTGGGTCCAGATGACCCGTTGTTTAGTGAAACAACACCGTATCAACCCAACAGTCCGTATGCGGCGTCTAAAGCGGGTAGTGATCACATCATTCGTGCCTATCATCATACTTACGGTGTCCCCACATTAATTACCAATTGTTCCAATAACTACGGTCCCTATCAGTTTCCCGAAAAACTGATTCCCTTGATGTGTATTAACATCATGCTGGGTCAACCCTTACCCGTTTATGGAGATGGACAGCATGTGCGGGACTGGCTTTATGTGAATGATCACTGTCAGGCAATTGATTTAGTCATTCACCAAGGAACTCCCGGCGAAACCTATAACATTGGCGGTAATAACCAAATCAAAAACCTGGATTTGGTACAGATGGTTTGTCAGCTTATGGATGAATTAGCCTCGGATTTGCCGGTGTATCCGAGTAAAAAGTTAATCACCTTTGTCAAAGATAGACCGGGACATGATCGCCGATACGGGATTGATGCTCGCAAAATTAAAGCGAAACTGGGTTGGACACCTCAAGAAACCATTGAAGGGGGATTGCGTAGCACCGTTGAATGGTATTTGACCCATCGGGATTGGTGGGAACCGTTGCTGTCGAAGGAGTATAAAGATTACTACCGGAAAATTTATGGTTAAATCAGTAAAGGATATTTGCTGCCTCGTTGGGTGAGGATTAAACTGTTCGGCATTCAAACCTTAATGTCAACAATGACGAAATCCTTGTAGTGCGTTAAGCGAAGCCATGCCGCAGGCTTTGCATCTTGCTCGCTACTCATACCCAATTTAAATGCATGAAAGCTTACCAAATCGTTTGAATGTTTAAGGCTTGCTGAATTTTGGCATCGCGGGTCACTAAGGGAAGATGTAGAGTTAGGGCAGTGGCGGCAATAATCCGATCTGGCATATCGGGTACGGCATCTCGGTTAATCGTGGCGATCGCAGAGGCAATGTTAATGTCTATGGGGATGAGTTCGATGCCCATTTGGGGATCTTGTAAGGCTTTAGTGAGTTTGGCGGTGGTTTCTGTTGGTAATCTCCCTTTTTCAACGAGATATATGATTTCAATTAACGAAATTGAGGAAATATAAATTTGTCCACCTTGATTAATGGATTGATCTAAAGCGTCAAAAGCCGTTTTGGATAATTTATTTTGGTCAAATAAATACCAAATAATGGCATGGGTATCAGCAATAACTGAAGACATTTAGAGTTCCTCCTCACCGAGATTACCCCACATTTCTTGTCTCGCTTCAGTCATATCTTGTTCGGTTAAGTCAAAGGGCAAATCTGCACAGAGTCCTCTGACACTTTTTTTCGGAATATTGGGAGATTTTCTGCGGAGAAATTGCACAAAATCTAGAACTTCATTTTGTTGACTTGGGGGCAGTTGGCGGAGTTCTCTGAGAACGATGGATTCGATAGTGTTCATATTGTGTTCCGATACCTTTTTGCTAACGCTTGCTAACCAATACACTCCTTGAGGGAGGGTGTATTAACCAGCGAGATTAATCTCCATTATGAATCAATTATCACTCGTAGGGGTACGGCATTGCCGTACCCTTACCTCATGTACCTCTTTACGGCTGCATCTGTTGAATTTGGTCAAGGGCATTTTGATAAATTGTCATGTCGCCCTGTTGTCTGGATAACTCTGCCGCCTTTTGGAAATCCGCGATCGCTTCTTCTTCATTACCTAATTGAACAAGGGCAGTTCCCCGTTGGTAGTAAGCGGCAGCATTATTGGGAATAATCTCAATTACCTGAGTGTAATCAGCAATGGCACTCTCAATATCTCCTGTTTTTCGGTGAGCATGTCCCCGGTTTGCGTAGGCGAGAGCTAGATAGGGATTAATCTCAATTGCCTGGTTCAAATCGGCAAAAGCTTTCTGCATTTCTCCCCGTTGCAGATATGCAAATCCCCGGTTGTTGTAAGCCATAGCATAATTGGGGTTCAGTTTAATGGCTTGAGTAAAGTCGCGGATAGCATTCTGTATTTCTATGAGTTTCAGGTAAATAGTACCTCGGTTGCTGTAGGCGATCGCTAGGTTAGGTTCAATCTCAATTGCCTGATTGAAGTCAGCCAAAGCTTCCTCTAGCTGTCCCTGTTCTCGATACAAAAGTCCGCGATTATTGTAAGCTAAACCATAATTTGGATTAAGCTGTATTGCTTGATTAAAGTCAGACATGGCTTTCTCAATATTGCCATATTGAATATAAGCAATACCTCTATTATAGTAAGCATCAGCATCATTGACATTAATATTTATTGCCTGATTGAAGTCTGATATGGCTTGTTCAATATCTCCCTGATTTAGATAAGTGCTTCCTCGATTGTTATAAGCCCTAACGAAATTAGGCTGAAGCTCGATTGCTTGAGTGTAGTCAGCGATTGCCTTTTGGATTTCTCCTAATTTTTCAAAAGCCACCCCTCGATTGTGATAAGCACCAACTAAACTAGGATCAAGTTCTATTGCCTGAGTGTAGTCAGCAATTGATTTTTGAGCTTCTCCGAGTTGATCAAAAGCAAGTCCTCGATGATTATAGGCATTGGCAAAGTTAGAATCAAGCTCTATTGCTGTGTTAAAATCAGCGATTGCCTCTTGAAGATTACCTAATATTAAACGTGCAAATCCTCGGTAATCATAGACGGGAGCTAAATTAGGCTCAACTGCAATCGCCTCAGTGAAATCATCAATTGCTCCGCGCAAGTCTCCTCTTTCTAATTTTTCTACTGCTTGTTGAAGAAAATCATCAACCGTATTTTGGGCAATGTAGCGGTTAACTGTGGTAGACCCAATTTGAACAGGTTGGATTGCATGAGTAGTAACTGGAATGATTAGGACAGAAGTTAAACCCAATAAAGGAATTGTAGCATGAATTAGTCTCATAGATTCCTCCTGATATCGACTTATTTCATATAAATTGCCGAATAATGTAGCAGCAATTACTGCTGAAGCATCTGGATTTGGTCAAGGGACAATTGGTAAAGCGTCATGTCACCCTGCTGTCTAGATAAATCTGCTGCCTTTTGGAAATCCGCGATCGCTTCTTCTTTTTTACCTAATTGAATATGGGTAAGTCCCCGCTTATAATAGGCTGAGGTGTAGTTGGGATTAATTTCAATCGCTTGGTTAAGATCAGTGAGAGCTTGTTGAATATTTCCTTGTTGCAGATGAACAAACCCACGATTTGAGTAGGCTTGAGCGTAGTTAGGATTAATCTTAATCGCTTGGTTAAAATCCGCAATAGCTTCTTGGAGTTTGCCCTGCTCTAAAAATGCACTTGCTCGGTTGTTATAGGCTAAGAATAGGTTGGAATTAAACTCAATTGCTTGGTTGAAATTAGCTATTGCCTCTTGAAGTTCGCCTTGTTGTAGATAAATAAGTCCCCGATTGTTGTAGGGCATCGCTAAGTCAGAATCCAGCTCAATTGCTTGGTTGAAGTCAGAAAGGGCTTGTTGAATATCACCCTGTTGCAGACGAGCAACTCCTCGATCAGCATAAGCTTGTACATTATTAGGATCGAGCTGGATTACTCGGTTCAAATCGGAAATCGCCCCTTGAATATTTCTCTGGGTTAAATGAAAACTAGCCCTGTTTTGATAAAACAAAGTATTATTAGGCTTAAGTTCAATCGCTTGGTTGAAGTCAGAAAGGGCTTGTTGAAGATTTCCCTGTTGCAGACGAGCAAATCCTCGGCTGTTATATGCCATAGCATCATTAGGATTAATCTCCAGTGCCCGGTTAAAATCCGCGATCGCACGATTAATGTTCCCGATTGAAAAATATGACACTCCACGATTATTGTAGGCTTTAGCCAAGTTAGGATTTAACTCGATTGCTTGATTGAAGTCCTCAATTGCTTCTCTGAAGTCACCTGTTTCTAATTTTTGTACTCCTTGCCGGACAAAATCCTCTGCAGTAGTTTGGGCGATGAAACTCTCCGCCATGGTAGAGCTAATCTGAGGAATTTGGACTTCGCTAGCTGCAACTGGATTGATAAAAATGGCAGATAAACCCAACAGGTAAATCGTGCGGCGAATAATATCTGGAATCCCTACAATATTTTGTCTGTTTTTATAGTCTAATACCTGCTTAAGATAATTCAATTTGATATGCATCAGTTCCTCCCTAAGTTGGTCATTCCTCTGTAGAGATAGGAATACCTTACGTATTAATAGCAAGAGCATTGGTCACATCAAGGGATGAGAACAAGCTCGATCCAGTAATCACTGTAATGAACTCTTACTAACATCCTCTCTCTATTATGGCAGGTAGGTCAATGACTATTAGCTGATTTTAATTAAACTTAAACCTTTTAACTTATTGATAAAAAATATCAATTTGCCCTAGAATTGACAATTTTTATTGATACTTGATTAGTCACTTGGTTTCATTCCTAAAACTGACACAGTGTAAAAATGTGATAACTGAACCACCCTAATAATTTTTTTATACCGTTTGTTAGAGGAAAAAATTATGTCTCTTCACTATAATGGTAAGTCCTGATACCTTAACCTTGAGTTGGAAACCCCATGTTGCAGAAGAATAGCACTGATTTATGGGTTTCTAGTGGGCGATGCTAGGATTTTTAGCGCTGAAGCGCAACTACGAACTTAGGTTAGTCCATAACATTCGTGTTAGGGTTGGATTATGGCTTATGGATTCCGGTGAGTTAATTAAAAAATTATGAAATCAGCCAATAAAATTATCATAGGCTTTCTCTTAGTCGTTATCCTCGGCTTACCTTTCTCTCACACCTTGGTTCACATTCTCACAGAAGCCTGGTGGTTTGATTCAGTTAACTTTTCAGATGTTTTCTGGACGCGGATCACCTGGAAAATTATGGCTTGGGTGGGGACGTTTATTATTTACGGACTATTCTTGTGGTTTAACTATTGGATGGCGCAACGTCTAACTCGCGATCGCGCGTTTCGTTTCCTAGACGCCAGTGATTTAGCCCCCTATACTGATACGATCGCTAATTCCGCTGTCTTAGTGGTGATCTTCCTGATCAGTTTAGCCGCCGCCACCAGCAGTGCTGCGGCTTGGGAGACGATATTAAAGTATTTGAATGCCACCGATTTTAATCTGACTGACCCCATTTATCAACAGGATATTGGGTTTTACCTGTTTCAGTTTCCATTCTATGAGGGGTTAAAAGACTGGGTATTGACTCTGTTTGGCTGGGGGTTTGTTCTAGCTGTTGCCGTTTATGTATTAAAAGGCAAAATACGATTAGATCGGTACTGGCAACATTTCCTGACTAAAGATGTCAAAACCCATCTCAGTTTACTGTTAGCAGGAATTGCTTTAATTATCGCGATCGGCTTTTGGTTAGAACGCTACGAATTACTCTACAATGCCGATGGCGTCGTCTATGGTGCAGGGTACACTGATGCTCATGCTCAACGTTTAGCGTTCTGGATTATGAGCGTTGTATCCCTTCTGCTGGGCTTATCGTTTATCCTAGCCATTTGGCAAAACAACATTACCTTACCCACCTACGGAATCGGGATTTATCTGATTGCTTTTCTGGTTTTTAGTGGTCTTTTTCCCTGGTTTCAACAACGATTTATTGTCGAACCCAATGAATTAGAAAAAGAAAAGCCCTACATTGAACATAATATCGCCTATACGCGCAAAGCTTATGATTTAGACGAAGTACCCACTCAGGACTATCCAGCGGAAGAACAATTAAGTCGTCAAGCGTTGCAAGAAAACCAATCCACGATTCGTAATATTCGCTTATGGGACTATCGACCTTTATTAAGTACCTATCGCCAACTGCAAGAAATTCGTCTTTACTATCGATTTAAGGATGTCGATGTTGATCGCTATACCATTGACGAGAATTACAGACAGGTGATGCTTTCACCCAGGGAATTAGTGTATTCCCAAGTTCCCGATCGCGCTCAGACTTGGGTCAACGAACGGCTAAAATATACCCATGGCTATGGTCTAGTGATGAGTCCGGTTAATATAGTGACGGAGGATGGCTTACCCGAACTGTTTATCAAAGATATTCCGCCTATCTCACAAGTCGATCTTCAGGTGAATGAATCCGCCATTTACTACGGTGAAGAAACCGATACCTATATCTTTACCGGGACAACGACCGAAGAATTTGACTATCCCCGTGGTGATGAAAATGCCTTCACGAATTACGAAGGAAATGGGGGTGTACCGATTCCTTCACTGTGGCAACGATTAGCTTATGCTTATGATTTAGGTGATCTGAAGATTTTAATCTCGAATTACTTTACCAACACCTCCCGCATTCATTACCATCGCCCGATTCAGGAACGGGTAAACCAAGTTGCACCCTTTTTACGGTTTGATAAAGACCCCTACATTACCCTAATTAACGGCAGATTACAGTGGATTATTGATGCCTATACGATAAGCGATCGCTATCCCTATTCTGAACCTGTTTCCCAAAGTAATAATGCCAGCGCCATCGTCCAAGGCGGCGATATCGCCCAAATGTCTCAAGGCGATATTAATTATATTCGCAACTCGGTTAAGGTAGTGGTTGATGCATTTAATGGCACCATGCAGTTTTTAGTCGTTGATGAAGATGACCCTGTACTGCAAACCTATCGCAAAATATTCCCCA
>CAZNNK010000047.1:10013-14472 GCA_964574085.1 uncultured Coleofasciculus sp. | reverse complement strand
TGATTAATGTCTATGCCAAAAATTCGTAAATCCCAGCTTTCAAGATCAGGGATTAATTCATTCAGCATAATTGCCAGGGAATAGGGTTCCTCTCCGGTTGAACATCCCGCACTACACAGCCGCAGGGTTTTGTCCACCTGATGACGCTGAATCAGTTCGGGTAATATTTTAGTTTTGAGCAATTTACATTGTTCTTTATCCCGAAAAAAGTAACTTTCCAGATTGGTGAGTAAGACCACCAATTTTTTCCACTCTTGCTCGGCTTTTTGAGTTGGACAATTGAGTAGCAGGTAATAATCTTCGGGAAACGTTAGTTTAATTGCCTGCATTCGGGCGAATAGTTTATCTTGTAGATTGGCTTGATCGCGTTCTCTAATGACTAATCCTGTATGTTGAGCAATTAAGCGGATAAAGGATTGTTTAAGTTTAGGCGTTAACTCATTGGGTGTTGACACATTTATTACCTAATCAGGTTATCGTATAATCGACTCTTTTTGTAAAAGTTCTAGCAACATTGGTGCGATCGCCCCCAGAGGTAAGACTTCTCTAGCGCCCCCTAATTCAATGGCTTCCTTGGGCATGCCGAAGATGATTGATGTGGCTTGATCCTGAGCAATGGTCAATCCTCCGGCTTTGGCAACAGCTAGCATTCCTTTTGCCCCATCCTTGCCCATTCCAGTTAATAATATGGCTGTCGTTTTCTTGACATAAACTTTTGCGACAGACTCAAATGTTACCGTTATTGACGGGCAATGTCCATCGAAAGTTACGGTATTTTCACAAACAAATTTGCCCTGGCTATCTAATTCTAAATGATGTTGTTCAGGCGGAAAATAAATGATGCCTGGTTGCGGTCTATTTCCCGATTCGGCAATTTTAATCGGTAATTTACAGGTGGGTGCTAACCAATCGATTAAGCCCTGTAAAAATCCATTACAAATATGTTGCACACAAAGTATAGGAACCGAAAAATTGGCAGGAAGTTGGGAAAAAATTTCCTGCAACGCTGGGGGTCCACCCGTTGATGTGCCAATGGCAATGATTTTAGGCTTCGGGTATGATTTGGCTGGAGCTGTGGTCAGATTGTTTAGATTAACGGCTTGGGGTTTAAGTGAATACCTGCGTTTTCGCTTAAAAACCCTAACTCCAGAAATAACACTAATTTTATTAACTAATTCCCGTTTAAATCCTTGGTTTTCTGTGGTTAATCCAGCTAGGGGTTTAGGACAAATATCGACAGCACCTGCTTCGAGGACATCAAAGATATGATGGGTATCTTCCTGTTGTACCGACACACTTAAGACCAAAATCGGAATGGGATTATGGCTCATGACCTCAGTGGTCAATTCTAAGCCATCCATCTGCGGCATGTGCAAGTCGGTACAAATTACATCGGGTTGAACTTGAGGAATTAGGCTCAAGGCTTCTAACCCATTTTGCGCTTCTCCGACAACCTCTAGTTGAGGGAATTCATTCAGGATGCGTCTGAGAATTACTAACGATATTTTGGAGTCTTCAACTAATAGAACTTTAATGGTCATTTTTTATTTATTGTTTGTTGATATCTTAAGGGTTTGTAGTAAGCGCTTTAGCGCTGATGGCACTAAAGTGCCGACTACTTACGAACGAACGCAACTTAACTCAATTAGACCAATCGGCTGATTGTTTCTAACAGAAAGGCTTGGTTGAATTTACCTTTAATAATGTAAGCGTCCGCCCCGGCTTCTGCACCCCGTTGTTGATCGGCTTCTGAATCTAATGTGGTTACTAAAACAATTGGCAAGTCTTGATATTCGGGATGTTGGCGAATAGTAGCCGTTAGCGATAACCCATCTAAATGGGGCATTTCTACATCCGAAACTACAGCATCAAAATGACGGCTTTTGAGTTTGGTATAGCCATCTAATCCATCAACCGCTACCACAACTTCATACCCCGCCCCTTCTAAAAGTCGTCGTTCTTGTGTCCGCACCGGGAGAGAATCTTCGACTAAGAGAATTGTCGGTTTGGTTTGCAGAACAGTCTGGGATTTAACTGAAACCGTTGCTGGCGTTTGTTGTTGTCCCGATTTGACTAAATCCGCCGGATTGAGAATCATACAAACCTCCCCAGTAGGGAGAATTGTTGCACCCAGAATATTTTTAACCCGCTTTAATAACACCGTTTGCGGTTTGAGGGGGACTTCTTGGGTATCTAAAAGCTGATCCACTAAAAATCCCGAAATTTCCTCACCCACCTTGAGCAAAATACACGATCGCAACTCAGATAGTGGCGTTTCTTGTTTAGCCGCCAAGGCGTAGCCGGGAGAATTCGTGAGTTCTAAAACATCGGCGAGATTGGCAATCGGAATCCTTTTCCCCATCCAATTCAATATTTCCCGCCCATCAAGGGTTTCTATTTCATCCGGGGAAAGGAGTAAACTGGTTTGGACAAATTCAATCGGGAGGGCTTGTACAATTCCTTGAACTTCGACAAATAAGGCATTAACAGTGGCTAGAGTGGTGCGAAGTTGGATACGAAATGTACTGCCTTGATTCGGCGTTGATTCAATCGCGATCGCGCCTTTGAGTCGTTCAATGTTTGTCTTGACAACATCTAAGCCAATTCCACGACCGGAAATTTCTGTAATAAAGCTGCGGGTGGAGAATCCGGGGGCAAAAATTAGGTCATAAATTTGACTGGGATTCATCCTCTCCAGTTCATCGGGTTGGTAAAGCTTCCGCTTAATTGCGGTTTGCTTAATTTGGTCGATATCCAGTCCTCGCCCATCATCAGCGACTTCAATGATAATCGTATTCCCCACCAGACTCCCCCGCAGCCAAATTTTTGCCACAGGTGGTTTACCTAATTGTTCCCGTTCTGCGGGTGTCTCAATCCCATGATCGATCGCGTTACGAATTAGATGGGTTAAAGAGTCTTTAATATCTTCCAAAATATTTTTATCCGCCGTTGTCTCTCCCCCTTCAATAATTAACTCCACCTGTTTCGATTGTTTTCGGGCTAAATCCCGCACCATACGCGGAAACAACTGGAAGATTGTAGACAGAGGTAACTGGCGTAGGGTTTGAATTCTCTCCCGTAAATCCTCTGCAATTAAATCGAGGTTAGAGGTATTTTCCTGGGTGGCGGTGCGTAAGGCGGTAATCTTTTCATCTAAGCGTTCTTGGAACGGATTAACTGCTGTGGCGGTCGCCTCACCGGATTGACGATAAAAGGCTTTCCACTCTTGCCAAAGTGTCACCAATTCTTCTAGTTCTGATGCGGCGTAAGCAATGCGAAGTTTAGTTACATTTAATTCCTCCGCTTGCGCCATTAACGCATCTAAATCACGAGTGGGAACCCGAATCGTATCAATCCGGTAAGTGTCACTCAAGGCTGGGGTTTTGGGAACCGGCGGTTGGGCGGGAGTCGGTACAGTGTCAGGTAAGCTAGGGAGAGACACTTCCAATAACTGATTGAGAACCTCCCTGGTATTCACACCCTGAGGTTGACCTGTCACCGCTTCCTGTACCAGCTTACCCATCGCATCCAATCCTCGATACAAGCGATCGCTAATATCTGGAGTTAAAATTGTCGGCTGGAGTTTAATCCCGCCTAAAATCGCTTCAACGTGGTGGATTAAGGCTTCCACGGGTTCAACGCCCGCGCTTCTAGAGTCGCCTTTTAAACTATGGGCTTCGCGCAGTAATTCGTCTAAGGTGGTTGAGTCATCCGGCTGCTTTTCTAATTGCAGTAATCCGGTTTCTAGTGTCTGTAACCGTTCCCGGCTAGCCAGTTTATATACCTCCCGCATTTCCTCATCGTCAATAAATGTGGCGCTGAGGGGAGGTTCCGACGGAACATCGGGTAATCCGACAATCGTGACAGAATCCGGACGAGAGGATAAAGGTGTCGGAGTTTCGGAGACAGGTATCACCGGGGGAGATTGGGTTGACGCTTCAATCGCTTCGATTAATTGATTCAGCACTTGCGCCGTATTCACACCCTGAGGTTGACCCGTTACCGCTTCCTCGACTAAGCGACGAATGGCTTCTAATGCATCATAGAGGCTTTCACTGACTTTGACGGTAAACCCAAGCTGGTGAGATTTGATCCGATCAAATACGTCTTCGATCTGATGGGTGAGGGTTTCCACCGATTCGACGCCAACGCTACGGGAATCGCCTTTGAGACTATGGGCTTCCCGCAGTAATTGATCTAAAGTCGCCTCATCATCGGGATATTTTTCTAAATGCAGCAACCCGGCTTCTAAAATCTGTAACCGTTCACTACTGGCGAGTTGATACACCTGGCGCAGTTCATCATCGTCGATATAACTGTCTGCGAGTTGGGGCGGGGTGGGTTTAGTTCCGTTCGGGGTTATCGGTTCCAGGTTATCCGTAAAACCCACCCCTACCAGTTCTGCATCGTCTGACACGGGAGACGTGACCGCCGATTCTTGGCAATGTTCCAAGACTAG
>CAZNNK010000047.1:0-10003 GCA_964574085.1 uncultured Coleofasciculus sp. | reverse complement strand
GCACTGGGTTGACCCGTTATCGCTTCTTGGACTAATGTGGCGATCGCTTCGACTCCCTGATGTAAGATTTGGTTAATCTCTGGAGTAAATGCTGTGGAGTGGGATTTGCAGGTTTCGATAATTTCTTCTAGGGGATGAGCCAGAATTTCCACGGTTTCCACGCCAACGCTGCGAGAATCCCCTTTGAGACTATGAACTTCGCGGCGTAATTCTTCCCAGATGGCTTGGTTGTCGGGATTTTGGGTTAAATCATGTAACCCTGTTTCTAGGCTGTGTAATCGTTCACCACTGGTGAGTTGATACACCTGGCGCAGTTCATCATCATCGATATAACTGTCTGCAAGTTGGGGTGGGGGAGACGGTGGCGACGGGGCGGGTTTAGTTATGTTAGGGGTTATATGTTCAAGGGTATCGGTCAAACCCGCCCCTACAAGCCCTGCATCTTCTGAAACTGGAGACGCAACAGCCGAGGGTTGGCAATTTTCTAGCACCAGCATAAATTGTTCCAGCACCTGAGTGGTATCTACTGGACTCGGTTGACCCGTTACCGCCTCTTGGACGAATTGCGCGATCGCCTCTAATCCTTGATGTAAAGTTTGGTTAACCTGGGGGGTAAATGCTGTGGGTTGGGATTTGAGGTTCTCGATAATTTCTTCTAGGGGATGAGCCAGAATTTCCACAGTTTCCACACCAACACTACGAGAATCGCCCTTAATACTATGGGCTTCCCGGCGCAACTGTTCCCAGATGGCTTCATCGTCTGGATGTTCTGTCAGATGACGCAATCCAGTCTCTAGGTTTTGCAACCGTTCCTGACTAGCCAGTTGATAAACCTCTCGCAGTTCATCATCGTCGATATAGCTTTCCGCTACTTCAGAGGATTCAGCGCTCATTTTTTTCCTCTCTAGACGTTCCAGCGAAACATCTTGACTTACTGCATTTTCTGTTGATTCAACCGCCACTTGTTGAAATTGCTCCAGTATTTCCGCTAAATTAACGCCACTGGGTTGACCCGTTACAGCTTCCGCGACGAAAAGACGAATAGCATTTAATCCATGATCCAGACATTGACTCACCGACGGTGAAAAAACCAGCTTTTGGCGTTTAATCCGTCCCAGAATCCATTCCATGCGATCGGCAAGGGTTTCGACAGCCTTAACCCCTAGACTTTTGGAATCTCCTTTTAAGCTGTGAACGTCTCGCTGCAACTGTTCTAAGGTTGCTTCATTCTCTGGATTTTTTTGCAGATGCTGCAAACCAACAGTGAGTTTCTCTAGACGTTCTTCACCCGCCGTTTTATACAACGTTCGCAGTTCTTCATCGTCTATGATCATGATTCGTCTTATGTCTTATGTCAGGGAACAGTTAACAGTTAACAGTCAACAGGATCACTGATAACTCCCCCAGCGTCCCCAGACGCGCCATGGCGCGTCTCTACATCACCCCTGCACATTTAAACCATCTGTTGTAATTCCAGAGAGGTTTCGTTCAGTTGCTGGGTACCAATCTTGGTTTGATTAATCCCCGTGGCGGTTTCTTTGGCACCCTTATTAATGGTTTCCATCGCCTCAACGACTTGTTGAATTGCATCGACTTGCTGTTTCAAGTTCAGGGAGATTTGTTGGTTGTTTAACACCACTTTATCCACTGCATCGGCTACACCAGTAAATGCTTCATTGGTTTTTTGGGCAATTTGCACACCGGATGCCACAGTTTTTGTTCCTTCATCCGTCACCATGACGGTTGAGTTAATCGCACTTTGAATTTCCGAAACCAAATTACCAATTTTATCCGCTGATTGTTGACTTTGATCCGCTAATTTACGAATTTCATTGGCAACCACTGAGAAGCCTTTCCCATGTTCGCCCGCCCGCACTGCTTCTACCGAGGAATTGAGGGCTAACATGTTGGTTTTGTTGGCTAATTCAGACACCAACTGTGAAATACTACCAATTTGATTTGCCTGTTCAGAAAGACGAACAATCTGTTGGGCGATCGCGCCAACTTTATTTTCCAGAGTGTACATCCCTTCCAGGGTTTCACCGACAGCTTGAGTTCCTCCCTGAGTCAGGTCTAGTGCTTTCTGGGCGGCGGCGACAGCAGCCTTGGCTTGTTCGGCGGATTGGCGGGAGGAGGCTTCTAACTCATCCATAGTGGTAGTCGTTTCATTCACTGAAGCCGCTTGCTGACTCGCTACCCGTTCTTGTTCTTCTAAGGTGGAAAAGATTTCTTGGCTAGCGGTGGAGATACGAGTCACAATTTGTTTAATTAAATCCGCCAGTTGACGAGTTCGGAAAACGCCTACAGGTAACACAGCGGCGAGAGAGATTAAAATAATCAGCGTCGCCACCACTTTAAACGCCGTCACAGAGGCAAAAATTGTGCTTTTGGGAACGGTACGGATAGCCACCAAGAAACCCGGTTGATTCGGTGCTGGATCAACAGTGGCGTAGCTAATTAATTCATTCGTTCCTGCACCAATTAATCCCTGGTTTCCTTGCAGAATTTGCTCCACAATTTGGTCAGGATAATCCTTCGCCAAGGTTTCATCAGTATCCAGATCAAATCCCCACTCTTTCTCATCATCGGGATGAGAGATATAGTAGCCATCTGAATTAACTAATAAGGCAGTTTCTCCCTGACTTAATTTAGCCTCTTCGATATATCGCAGGAACTTTGTGGCAAACACATTGGCAATCACAATCCCCTGTTTATTCCCGGCTGCATCAGCAACAGGTGTGGCGTAGCGAATCACGGGTTTAAACGGGGTTTCGATTTCTCCGCGTTCTTGGTTCAGGTTAACCGGGGAGACATAAACCTCTCCTGGTTCCAGTTTCATCGCTTCAACAAAATAGCCGCGATCGCCCTTATTTTGCAAGTCCGATTCTGGGATAACTGTCGTCGTTGTTCCATCGGAATCAACCCTGACTATTTCCTGACCCTCTTCATCAATAAAGCGAAGCTGCATATATTCAGACTTCGCTTGCATGAGACTGTCAAAAATGGTCTGGGCTTGGTCTATCCAAACATCAGTGGGTTGATTGCTTTCGGAATCCGTTCCGCCCCCGGTTCCTGAACGAATAATTCCTTGAATAGCAGGCAGTTTGCTGAGGAACAAAACATCTTCATTAATTCCCTCTAAAACAGCAGCAATATTTTCGGAATCGTCAGCTACCCTGTCCTCAAGTTTAGTTTCCGATACTTCTGATAGGGCGGTGGTGGACGAAAAAATTCCATAAAGTCCGACAACTGAAACCGGAATAAGACTGCTTAAAAACAGCAGCAATAAGATTTGATTCTGAAGTTTTTTCTGGTTGGATAAATTTTTGAGAAAAGTCCTCAACATGGCTGGTTACCTACCACTCTAGATTCCGTTGAACAACCCCATCGCCTTGGTGGAGATGGGAGGCGAAAAAATACAGTCTATTGATTGCCTTGGAGAACCCCCCTAGTCCTCTATTTTGCCAGATTAGGGGGGATGTTTTTTTACCCGAATCGTCTTAGCACAGGGATAAAATTGGTTACATCTTTACCGATCAATTCACTCAGGGCATTTTTCCTGAAGGATAAGCCAAACGTATGCTGCAAAATCGTAAGTCTGTCAAAGTGTAGGTCATCACAGGATACTTACCGTTTAGTTGAGTTAAATCCAAAGAAAGCTCGTTCAACAAGGTACAGGATGAATCAACAATCGAGTTCCAATCATAGATAACCCTGGTTTGCCCAATCTTTAGGACAGAAGCCTATCATCGATCGTTTTCGGCTGAATTGAGAATGGAAACCCAGCCTGTTAATAAATGCTGAGTTTGATCAAGGTTTAATCCAAATAACCTGATTAGGTATTGGGTTTAATTGATATACATTCTATAGAAGTACTTAACCCCAATCACTATAGACACCCCACTTTTTTAGCCTAGCAGACTGTTGCCTTCATCATCCCCATGCTATTGCACTGGATTGATTTTCAGCAACAATTTTACAAATTCTTTATAAAATATGGGCAAAAAATAAAAACCATTATTTAGGTTAATATTTTTTCTATTTGCAAAATTAAAGTTTCATCTTTAAGCCGACAAAGCTCTATATAAACCCCTGACTGATTCAGCGACAATTCAATTCAAGCATCGCGAATTGTTATCCAAAAAATGACATACAGCGTCATACATTTAGGAACAATGTATTACGATAAAAAGTATCGGGACGAAACCTAAGTTAAAACGGATGGCTATGTCTCCTCCCCGGTTCTGCTGCACTCGGTTTGCGTTACCTGATGGCGGTAGACCAAAAAACAGGCGAAATTCCGAAATCGCACCCACATCTAACCCGCCTTCGCGACGTACAACCTGAACAGGTTGCCAAGGCGGAGTAAGTCGTTCTAAGA
This sequence comes from uncultured Coleofasciculus sp., assembly GCA_964574085.1. GTDB lineage: Bacteria > Cyanobacteriota > Cyanobacteriia > Cyanobacteriales > Coleofasciculaceae > Coleofasciculus. The sequence continues at coordinate 5,622 of CAZNNK010000047.1, read as the reverse complement.
TATCTGGACGCTCGTGAAAGTTCCAGACAACCTCGACAGGGGCGTCAATGAGCGTGGACTTACGGTAGTGCAGCATAGAACCATTATCACGGATTTGTCGGGTTGATTCCCACCAGGTTGAACTTGGCACGATCTAGGGTATCGTGATGTCAGATGCATAAGTTTTATCTAAGTTCAGTATCAAGTTACACAATACGTCAACGCGATCGCTAACATCTCGTGTTCATACTGAAAACAGCACAATCAACAGCGTTGAAAACAGGGAATTGGGAGATTTATGACAGGGAATTTGACCAAGCTGCAACTGACGAACATCGGCTGGACAGATGGTTTTGCTATTTGGCGAGTCCGGAACCTGAATGATATCGATATTTGCTATAACTGGGATGTTTATGAAACCGGTCAGGCGGGTCAGGGGATTGCTTTAGCCAAATACGATGTATTTTTCTACACCTCTTTAGTCAGAGGACCAAATACAGCGAGAGTATTAGTCAATGGGGTTCAGCAAATGGTAAAATCAGCCCATTTAAACTATGCATTTTATCACAGTATTGAACCCCTGCCTGAACCCATTCCTCCTAGTTTAGAACTCCAGAGTCTTGACCAAAAACAGCTTTGTGCAATGATTTAAGTGGTAACAACTAAAGTTAACGGTAGGGAGCGTCATACTCAAGGAAGCGCCAAGCCAGCGACGTCTTATGTCATTCGTCATTTAGGTGAAAAGGAAATGAGAGTCGTGAAACCCGCCCCGACCAACCAGGTTCCACTAGGGAAGCGAAGGAAAAAAATATCAAATCGCTAATCACTCATTATAGCCATGCAACAGTTAGAGAAGAAGCTAACACTGGAAGAATTTCTGGCAATGCCAGACTCAGATGTAACTCATGAATTAGTCGAGGGCGAAGCAGTACCAAAAATGTCACCAAAACGATTTCATTCAGCTTTGCAGAAGACATTGTTATTTATCATCGATAAGTGGTGTCAGGGAAAAGGCGAAGTTTACCCCGAATGGGCGATCGCGTTAAAACGTCGGGGTAAAGACTGGGTTCCTGTGCCAGATTTAACCTATATTTCTTATCAGCGACTACCGACAGACGTGATGGAAGATGAACCTTGTCCAGTTCCCCCAGAATTAGCCATTGAAATTATTTCCCAGGGACAAAGATTTGGCACGTTGATGGAGAAAGCCGCCGATTATCTGGAAGCAGGAGTCTTACGAGTTTGGGTTGTCGATCCCCACGCCAGAAGTATCACCGTTTTCTATCCTGATGCGCCACCGCGAACCTACACGAAAGATAGGGTGATCACCGATTCGTTGTTTGAGGGATTAGAACTGACACCGCAGCAGGTATTTGGCGAAGCGAGATTACCTGAGAAGAATTAATCTGCTTTTGGAACCTCTTTTTATAGTTTGGGTATTTTTTCCTTCTGCTCTCTTCTGCCCTCTGCCTTGTTCCAGGTAGTTGATCTATATTAGGGCTTGCTGCATGAGTGTTGAAACTATTGCCTATTCCCTAAGCTGTTCGGCATTTAAACCTTAATATCAATAATGGCGAAATCCTTGTAGTGCGAGCATCTTGCTCGCTACCCATTCCCAATTTAAATGCATGACAGCTTATTCCCTGTTGCCTCTCCCCAGCACAAGACTTATTCAGCAGCCCCTACTTACTCACCAGGCGGTTGGGTAAACCTCACCCCCCGACTCCAGGAGTCACGCTAGGATATTTACATAAGTTAACAATCCTAGCGTAACCATGATTAATCTGATCGAATCCACCAAAGACTACTGGAGAAAGCTAGACGAGTTAGAAGCCGCCTACAAGCGAGGCGATGTCTCCATTGAGGAAGTTGATGTTAGAGTGGCTCAACTCATGGATGAACTTGGTCATGAACGTAGAGTAACCATACGTTCCCTAAGGCACAGTATACTTCGGCTTTGGCAAGACCAACGCGAAACTCTCCTTGGCTTCGCCTTTCTAGCAATTTTGACTTATGCTTGGTTCATCTTCAATTAGGCTAAATCAGTGGAGACAATTAAACTGAATGATACTGACTGGTATGCTGGTGGGCAATGCCCACCCTACGGCATGTCCGTTGATTTCCACCACTATATTTATACCCAGTTGTCGGAAAAATAGGTGAATATCTCATGGAAAAAGCGACATTTGGAGCAGGCTGTTTTTGGGGAGTAGAGGCGGCATTTTGTCGATTAAATGGCGTTACCTCTACATCCGTCGGCTATATGGGAGGGCATTTTGAGAACCCTTCCTATTTGGATGTTTGTGCCAGAATTACTGGACATGCAGAAGTGGTGCAAGTGGAGTATGATCCGTCTCAGATTTCCTACGATGACCTGCTGAATGTCTTTTGGTCAATTCATGACCCTACCCAGTATAATCGCCAGGGACCCGATCGCGGCGAACAATACCGCTCGGTTATATTTTTCCACAATCGGGATCAAGAGACAGCCGCCAGAGACTCAAAGCGCAAGCTTCAGATGTCTGGTAAGTATGACCAGGATATTATGACCGAAATTAAACCCGCTTCTGATTACTATTTAGCCGAAGAGTATCATCAGCAGTATTATGAGAAGCAAGGACAACCTTGATTGTCATTTGGGTTCGTAGTAAGGGCTTTAGCCCTATCTTTATGTTGGGTTTCATTTCTCAACCCAACCTACAACTTCAAGGAAATCTGGTAACATCTTTCACGCATCATGGCATCACCGAATCAGGAAAAATATACCATTGCTTCCCCAGCTCCCCAGACGTAGCGTGCTACGTCTCTACTTCTTCACCACAACACTTATTCATCAGCCCCTAACTGGGTTGGTTGTCTAGCTGGATGACGACTTTAACGTTATACTCCTCTTCAAACGCGACTTTTTTATCTTCTAAACTCCAAACTTCTAAGGCACAGGTATCATTGGTATCTACAGGTGTCAGACGCAAACACAACTCTTTGTCCTCTGGTATATAGTGGCAGCGGATTTTGGAAATTGCTCCAATTTGTCGGCGATCTAGGGCAACCGCTAAACGTAATAAAGGACTGATTTCTTTGACGAGATGCCGATAGTATTTGTTGGGTAAATTACTGTAATTGTCGTGCTTTTTCTTGGGTGAACTCTTGCGATGGTAACGAGCCAAGTTAGCGATCACTTCAATCTCAATATCAGTAAAGCCGAGTAATTCCCCGTTGCGAATCAGGTAATAGGAATGCTTATGATGTGCAGAATGACTCACATACAAACCACAATTATGCAAAATTGCCGCCGCCCACAACAATTCTCGTTCTTCATTTCCCCAATTGTGTAGCTGTCCTTTGGTTTGGTTAAATAAGCTAACAGCAAAGTTAGCCACCCGTTCACTAGAGGCTAAATTAACGTGATACTTTTGCGCGACTTTAATGATATTGCGTTTGCGAACTTCGCCTTGATACCGTAGTCTGTCTTCAATTAAGCCTTGGGAAAGCATCCAGTCTACGATGACTCCCTCTCGCAAAGCGCGTTCCCCGACGGTGAGGGACTGAATGCCTAACATCGTCATGGCTTCTAGTAAAATAATTGCGCCCGCAACGATAATTTCGGCTCGTTTATCCGCAAGTCCAGAGAGTTTTTCCCGTTCAGCGCAGGTGAGGGAGGTGAGTTGTTTGACAATATCTTTTAAATCGTTGCGGTTGAATTCATAACCATTCAGGGGACTGGGTATTTCACCGAATTTGTCTTTGGCGTGAAGGGCGGCTAGGGTTTCAATTGTCCCCGAGGTGCCGACTAAACGGGGCTTTTCTCCGGGTTCGATATTGGCTAAGATATCTTCAACGGCGCGTTCGATGCGTCCCCGAATATAGGCTTGTAAATATTGAAACTCGCGATCGCTAATCGGATCGGTGGTAATGAATTCACGGGTCAAGCGTACTGCACCGACTTTGGTGCTAGTGAGGGAACGGGGGGCGTGACTGTCGCCTAAGATTAATTCCGTTGAACCGCCACCAATATCGATGATGATATGAGGCTGGTTGTTAAACTCCATTCCCGACAAGACGCCCAGATAAATCCGCCTTGCTTCTTCTTGACCGGAAATGAGGTTGACAAATAACCCTAATTGTGAATCAACTTGTTGTAAAAAGTCGCGTCCATTGGGGGCTTCCCGTACTGCACTCGTCGCCACAGCAACCAAGTGATCCGCCTGAAAACTTTTCGCTAACGCCTGACAACGTTGCAACGCCGCGATCGCACGTTTGATGGCTTGGGGGGTTAAATTTCCGGTGTGGGGATCACGTTCCCCCAGTCGCACCGTATCTTTTTCTTTCGCGATAATCGTAAACGAGGGAAGCGTCGGGTCAATCCGGACAATGACCATGTGAATTGAATTCGTGCCAATATCAATGGCAGCCAGAATGCGATCATTGTCTGTGGTTGGAGTCGAAACTCCTGCTGAATTCCCTTTGGCAGCTAAATCGATCATTCTTGTATTCGGGATTACAACTCTAGCCGTGATGCTATTGACAACGATAACTTTAAATCTGCTCAAATCGACAGTAGCAAAGTGTTGCGTTATCTTAACGATATAGATTTACCCTAATTTAGTGAAGACCCGATAAGAGACCTGAGCATCGATGCTGACCGACCAACACCCTCCCTCAATACCAACTTGGCTAGCGATCGCGCGGCTGTTGCGCTGGGATAAGCCAGCCGGACGCTTAATTTTAATGGTTCCTGCGCTGTGGGCAGTTTTCTTAGCCGCCCAGGGTACACCCCCGATTCCCCTCGTCGGTGTGATTATTCTGGGAACCTTAGCCACGAGTGCGGCGGGTTGTGTAATCAACGATTTGTGGGATCGCGATATTGATCCGCAAGTGGAACGTACCAAAGAACGTCCTTTAGCCTCTCGCGCCCTGTCTGTGCAAGTGGGTGTGGTTGTGGCGTTAGTGGCGATGAGTTGTGCAGGTATCCTCGCCCTGTATCTCAACCCCTTCACCTTTTGGCTATGCGTCGCCGCCGTTCCCGTGATTGTATTTTATCCATCCGCCAAGCGCGTTTTTCCGATTCCTCAGTTAGTCTTATCCATCGCTTGGGGGTTTGCGGTTTTAATTAGTTGGAGTGCGGTTACTGGGAACTTACAACCCGCCACTTGGTTTTTGTGGGCAGCAACGGTAATGTGGACATTAGGATTTGATACTGTTTATGCGATGTCTGATCGGGACGATGATCAGAAACTTGGGGTTAAGTCTAGCGCCTTGTTTTTTGGGGACTACGCCCCGGAAGCCGTGGGTCTATTCTTTGCCACCACGGTGGGATTTTTGGCGAGATTGGGATTTGTCATGCAGCTACACTGGGGTTTTTGGATTGCTTTAGGTGTAGCCGCGATCGGGTGGATTTGGCACTATACGCGACTGCGCCAACCTGATATTCCCAAACCCGTTTATGGGGGAATTTTCCGCCAAAATGTCTGGATTGGTTTTGTTCTCTTGGCAGGGATGATTGTGGGTTTGGTTTTTTAGGGATAAGTATACCAAAAGGCAGAAGACAGCAGGTGATTGATTACTGATAAGCTGATGGGCATTGACATTGTATTGTAAAGTTTCAATAAGAATATAGTCACATATAGTCATGTTGTGTAATAT
>CAZNNK010000046.1:0-14552 GCA_964574085.1 uncultured Coleofasciculus sp. | reverse complement strand
TCTACCATCAAAGTAAAAAACCTACCCTTGTGAGGCTCCCCCAGCTCCCCCAGCTCCCCCAGCTCCCCCAGCTCCCCTATCTTCCTTGTTCCCTCATAATTCAGCCCTCATCTTTGGGTTTAAGTAGCATAGCTTGAATGGCGGCACTTAAGTAACCAATCTGCCCGTAAGCATAAACTAGATTATCAAACCGTTTAGCTGGGTCAGTCAAATGTTTCGCGGATTTGTAGAGTCCTCGGGCGATGCGTTCTCCTCCTCGTCCTAACTGACGTATCCCGGTTCGACCTGCGACTTCTTCGCGATAACACTCGCTAATCCCTTGCCACCAGCTACGCTGCAAAAACCAGCTTGCTTTGAGGCGTTCTGGGGCGACGTTGTGGGCGGCGACAGCATCGGGGAGATAGGCAACTTGCCAGCCTTGTTTGAGGGCGAGTTCGGTCATGTATAATTCTTCATTGGATAATAATTTTTTGCCTTTGCGTCCTAGATTGGGATCAAAGCCACCAATTTGTTCTAGGAAGGTACGCCGGATGGAGTAGTTTAAGCCTCTGGGCGTTAAACCGGGTTCTTTGATATAAACGACGTGATCTCCGAGATCATAACGTCCCAGATTGCCAGCCAGTTCTGGGGATATCCAATCGGGGGGTTCGACGCCGGGGGGCCAGATTAGGGTGACTTTCCCGCCAGCGATTGCTAATTGTTCATTCTGTTGATAAGCGTCTAGGAGAACGCTCAACCATTGGGGACTGGCGACGGCATCATCATCTAAATAGGCGAGAATGGGAGCAGTGGTTTCCTGTGCGCCCGTATTGCGTGCTACAGAAAGACCGATGACGGGTTCGTAAACGTATTTTAGCTGAGGATGAGAGATACGGGCTTCAACAATCTCACGAGTGCGATCGCTCGAGGCGTTATCGACCACTACGACGATAAAATTATCACACTCTTGGGCTAATAGGCTATCGATGGCAGCGCCTAGATAAGCATCTCGGTTGTGAGTACAGATAATCGCAGCAATCTGAGGCGTTGGCATAACTGTCGGGGTGAGTCGTTGCTAGGGAGTCTAAGTAGCTCCGTTGTAACACAAGAATCAAATGTAATCGGCAAATCCCATTCTTCCTCTTCCCCCCACACCCTACACCCCCTTGATACCAAATCCGGGGAAAGCTACCCCCGTTATAACCCAGTCCGCGCAGGCGGACTTTGTTTGTGTAGCCGCGATTTCAATCGCCTTGGCAAAAGGGGGTAATCTTCAAAATTTAAAAATCCTTCACAGCCAATCAATTTTATTCGCTTTTTCATCGAGTTTAGTTTGTTGTTGTCCGAGATCGCGATACCAAGCACCGTACAGATTAATGGGAGTCTTGAGTATATCCACAAAGGAGGCTTTTCCGGCAATAACTTGTCCGCTGGTTATTGGTAATTCTTTGAGCAACCAGCGACTAATTAAATAGAACGATTTTTTTGACGTTAATTTCGGTTGTAACTCAACGCCGTGCAGTTCGTGTAAGTATTTATTGGAACGTCCATAGCGTTGCCATTGGCTGCGAAATTCCTTTAGGTTCGTGCGGTGGCGGTGTTGGACAATGGCTGTTTCGGCAAAGTCGAGTTGCCATTGAGTCTGGCGCTGAATTCGCCAACACATATCAGCATCTCCGCCGGTTGTCATGTAGGGACGGAATAAGCCAACCTCTTGTAAGGCTTGGCGACGAATGGCTAAATTAGCGGTTTGACCGTAGGGATAAAATGGATGATCTAGAGTGTTTTTTTGGCTTAATGTTCCTTGACGTTCGGCATGTTTTTCGAGCAGGGTTTTACCGGGTAGGGCGGAAATTTCGCCGACAACTAATCCGATTTGGGGATTGGTAAAGGGTTGAACTAAGAGACTCAACCACTGGGGAAGGGGGCGACAATCGGCATCGGTGAAGGCTAGAATTTCACCAGTGGATGCTTTTATGCCTGTATTGCGAGCCGCGTAGGAACTTTGAATCTGGTTCTCAGTCAGGGGGTGAAGCATGATGCCTTGAGATTTGGCGTCTTGAGCGGCTTGGTGCAGGATGTCAGGTGTGCGATCGCGGCTATTATTGTCTACGAGTAGGTATTCTACCTGATCCTTGGGGTACGTTTGACAGAAGAGACACTGGATTAAATCGGGGATGTCGGCGGCACCGTTGTAGATGGGGACAACGACGGATACCTTGGGAACAAAGGAGGGATGGGGTTGGCTATCGGGAGTGCGATTAAGAGTCATCTGATTAAGCTAAGTAGGTTGTCTTATGGTTTATGGTTTGCGTTTTATGTCACCCCTCTCGCCGTCCGTTACAGCCTCCTGTCTAATCCGTTATCCCAGCCGTCCTGCCATTTTACATTGAATGAGTTAAGCTTTTGAGAAACCCTAAAATGTGGGATGTTCCTGTATGCAATGCATGGGTATTTATACCTTAGCCAATGATGCTGTATATGACCAACTCGTTGCCTTGCTCAATAGCATTGAGGCGAATGTAAGTCCAGATATTCCCGTTTGCGTTATTCCCTATGATACTCAACTTAATCGAGTGCAGGAAGAATTAAACGCTAGACCTAACGTCAGCCTGTTTGACAATTGGGATTCTATTCAACGTTGGGAAGCCTTTGCTCATCAGATTTGGGCGGCACATCCTCGGGCTGGTCAACAGTATGTTAAACGTCCTCGCTGGTATGGCGGTCATTTGCAGAGAAAATTTGCTGCGTTTGATGGTTATTTTGACAAGTTTGTATTCTATGATGCTGACAGTTTAGCCATGAATTCACTGGATAGTGTGTTTAACAAACTAGATCAGTATGATTTTGTATTTGATGATTGGGAACATCGTAAGCCAACCGCTGTGGCAGCGTTAAATATTTCTGTTGTTGAAGCCTCGGGTCGTTACTCAGAAGCCGAGATTCGTCCAAAACTTCATTGCGGAAGTTTTTTTGCTTCTAAACGAGGCTTTTTCGATGCCAATACAATCGAGCGACTCAAGAAACTTTTAATTGAACAGAATGAAATTAAATGGATAAATGGGGATGACTGGTGGGGGGAGGTCAATTTGTTTAATTATATGACCCTTCGGTGTAATCATTCATTGTTTAACTTTACCCTTAGTGATAATCCCCAAGAGCGAACGGGTAACTGTGCTGGTGCAGATTCTTTTGTTAATATCGATCATATTCTTTATAATAAGCAAGGATTAAAACCTATTCATCGGATTCACTATATGAATTACTCGTCTCAAGATTTTGCGCGTCTGAGTCAAGGGCAAGATGTTAAAATACCGTATAAAAATGAGTTTTTGCATTACCGATTTCACCAAGCTCCTCAGCAGAAGCCTAAGACACTGCATCCTCCCAATTGGTTAGACGAACAGACAAGCAAGCTTAAAGAATTTGTTAAAACGGTCAAAGTAAAATTTTATCGTTTATTTCAAAAGCAATACTAAATTACTATTAATCAATAGTTATTGGAGTGGACATGAAGCGTGTCAATATAATCCTGGTTGATAATAAGTTTGGTTTAAGTAGAGACGCGAGTATTCTCAGGGAAGTCTTGCAAAAAGCTAATTTCAAGGTTACTGTGTTTGAAGTCGGCAAACCTACACTTGACCATAAAATTCAGCGTCTATCAACCTACGTCAATCGGTTTGCCAGCGGATTGATCAACAAACATCCCCCCTATGACATTAATTTATTTATTGAATATGTTATCCCCGCTTGGTTTCCGTATGCTCACCTCAATTGCCTAATTCCCAATCAGGAATGGTTACGAGACGACTGGCGTCCTTTTTTAAATCAATTTGACTACATCCTTTGTAAAACTAAATTCGCGCAAGCTATTTTTGATAAGTTAGGCTGCAAGACTGAATTTATTGGCTTTACGAGTCGTGACCGATTTAACCCTCAATCCAGCAAAAATTATGATAAGTTTTTCCATCTGGCAGGTAAAAGCGCTCAGAAAGGCACAGATACCATTATCAACCTCTGGCGGCGTCATCCAGAGTGGCCCCCCCTGACTATCCGGCGGAATTGGCAAGAGCCTGACTCAATGAGTACAACTAATATTGAGTATATTACTCACTATCTGGATGATAAAGTATTAAGGGACTATCAAAACAGTCATGGTATTCACCTGTGTCCTTCCGAAGCAGAGGGTTTTGGTCATTTAATTGCCGAAGCGATGAGCTGTCATTCAGTAACGATTACCACTAATGCACCACCGATGAATGAATTGATCGCACCTGATAGAGGAATTTTAGTGGATTATTGTCTGACGAGTGTTCAGTGTTTGGGTATCAATTATCACGTTGATCCCCAGGCATTAGAACAAAAGATAAACGAAGTTTTAGGAATGGATGACCTGACTAAAAAAAGCTTAGGGGATAAGGCTCGTGACTGGTATCACCAGAATGATAATCTTTTTAGGCGCAGACTTGTCGATATACTTAATACTATTTAAATTAAGGTAAGAAGTGGATTGAGGTCAGCAATTTTATACCTATAAAGTGATTGACTAAGACAAAATTAGCTATTTAATGTTTCCTATTTACTGTTCTTTAGCGAATTATCTGAGCCTATTTATTATGTCTAAAGTTAGTATTTGTATTCCTACTTACAATCGTGCCACCTATCTAGTTGAGTCAGTTAACAGTGTTCTGAATCAAACGTATAAAGACTTTGAGTTAATTATTTGCGACGATGGTTCAACTGATGAGACGCCTACAGTTGTCAGTCAGTGGGATGATTCCCGCATTCGCTACATTCGCCATGCTAACAATATTGGACGCAGTAAAAATATGCGTTCTGGATTTGATGCCGCCCAGGGAAACTATTTTATCAAATTTGATGATGATGACGCCCTAACGCCGGAGTTCCTAGAAAAAACAGTGGCAGTATTAGAGGCGGAACCCAGTGTCGATTTTGTCTGTACGAATCACTGGGTTATTGATAAAAACGGCAATCGGGTGGAGTCGGCGACGAAAGAGAATGCGGCAAAGTGGGGAAAAGATAAGCTGAAGCAGGGTATAATTCCTGATTTAATGCGGCAAACATTTCAATATCAGAGTTTGCAGGTGGGTTCAACCTTGTTTCGTCGCGCCTGTTTGCAGGATGTGGACTATATGCGCCCAGAAGCCGATGGCTGCGAGGATTTTGATTTACTGGTACGATTAGCGATCGCGGGAAAGCAGGGGTATTTTTTGCCAGAGTATTTGATGGAGTATCGGTTTCACGGGGGACAGACGAGTTTAAGACAGAATCTACATTTTTTGAAGGCGAAGGTGTTTTGTATTGAGAGTTATCGGTTTCCGGATCAGGAATTAGAAAAACTACGGATACAAAAATTGGCATGGACAAAAGAAGCCTTGGGATTACGGTTAATTGAAAATGGGGATACGGTACAGGGACGCCAAATGTTGCAAGAGGTAGCGGAGATTATTGGCAGTTCTCGGAAAGCGCAATTGGGAGTCATTTTATCTTATTTACCCCTCAGTTTACGGCAAGCCGCGTTGCAGGTGTTTCGTCAACTGCGTCCCAAAGATTATACCGATCAAGTGCGAGAAGCGGGTTGAGTGTTTCCGGGCGCACTGTGCGACAAAAAAACAGTAGGGTATGATTTAAGTACCTGGACATAAATTCTGTACCCTGTACTAATAAATGTTAACCTGTCTCAAACTCTTACTGTTCCCTGTTCCCTAATCTAAACCGTTAAGTTTAATTTTGTCTGCCTACTTAAAACATGGGGTGCTGCTCGAGTATTAATAGTAAGAACCATGTCTAAAAAATCACTTTTACTTCAGCTTCTGCAAGATCCCTCGACATTACTACAAAAAGCCAATCGTCAATTACGGCATGGTGTTGAAGATGTAGGTCGAGTTATTTCACAACGGCATATTCTGTCGCAAGTTATTAATCAGAAGGAGATGCGGGTTGTGGGATTAAGACGCAGTGGCAATCATGCCATTATTCATTGGATAAAAAACCAAGAAATGGGTAATGTTAGACACCTGAACAATATCCGAGTCAATCGAAATCCTTACCGGGAAAAATACGAAGACTTACTCCGAAAGAACAAAACCAAAGACATTGAGCGCTGGCGACAAGAAGCCAAAGGTTTTTTTCAAAAAAAAGATTGTTTAATCCATAGCTATGAAGATTATAGTCTGGAGCAAATTACCAATCCTTTATTTGAGTTAAAGCATGATCTCTATTTTGGTAAGACTCAAGACAAGTACGATGTTTTAATTTTACGAGATCCATTTAATCTGCTGGCGAGTCGAATCAAAAAAAAATATAGAGGTATCAATGATAAAAATAAAACAGATATAGATGTGTGGGTTGACTATGCTAAAGAATATTTAGAGGAAACAAATTTATTAAAAAACCAAAAAATTTGTATTAATTATAATCAGTGGTTTGCTGACGTAGATTATCGCCGAGACATTGCGTCTCAACTCAACCTAGAGTTTTCGGATGCTGGCATAAATACAGTCAGTCGCCGAGGTGATGGTAGTTCCTTTGAAGGGCGTGAGTATCACGGAAAAGCGAGGAATATGGATGTTTGTAGTCGATGGAAATACTTCGCTGATGATCCATCCTACCGAAAGTTATTCGATAATCAGGAGTTACTAGAGTATTCTCAACAAATATTTGGTCACATTCCAGGAACAGAATGTTTAAGAAAACTATGAGTAGACTGCTCTTTCCAATGTTCTGGTATCCTGAATACCATTGACTTAGACATTTGTAGTAAGGGCTTCAGCGCGGCTAGCACTAAAGTGCTGACTACGAACCTAATTTATGAAGCTAGTACAAGAAGGCAGAAGTCCGAAAGCTCCAGGGCAGAAGGCTATGAGGCTTATGGTAGCTGCTTTTAGGGAGCTTGTTAACTGGTTAGTTATTTCTGCCGCGCTGCACTAGGATGGAATTGTCTCTGTTGCCGATACAGTCGCGCAGTTGGCTGTTGAGTCGGTTTGGGGTGAGTAAGCCAAAACGTTGGTTATGGGAGCCTCTTACTCTCTAGAATTTGGGACGCGAATTAAAATAGGTTGATTTTATGGACGTTAAAGAACTAAAGTTTCTCTTGAAACTGGTGGGAAAACCGGATTATCGAGCCTCGATTACAGAACTCAAGCCAAATTCTAAAACGTCAGCCTCAGAACGCGATCGCATCTGTCGTCAGCTACGAGAACGGGATTTGGTTGGCTATAGTGAGGAGATTCAAAAGCTGAAAATTGCCCCTCCCGGACAATCCTTGCTGAAGTTAGATCCGGCGGGATTACCCGTAACCCCGCAAGAGTTGAAAATTCTCCAAGCTTGCGAGAATGGCGCGATTACTCCCGGCAAAACCAACATCACTCCGGCTAAAACCCGACAAGCACTCATCGATAGTTTGGCACATCGGGGGTTTATTGAGCCAGTACAGACACAAATTAAAGAGGTTTGGCTGACGGAACAGGGGAAGGAGTATCTGCGGGAGGAATACATGCCTCTGGGTGCGGGTAATTTCACGATGACTAAAGCAATGCTGGCAGATTACCTGCGCTTTCTGCGGAAATTCCTGCCCCGAGAATTACAAGCTGTTACCACGTCGCCTACATCAACGACAGCTACATTGACAAGCAAGCCTAGTGATGAAGAGATTTTACAGATTATCCAAGATTTAGACCGACAATTGGGGACTGACAACTATTTGCCGATTTCTTATTTGCGGGATAAGTTACAACCGCCCCTATCCAGGGAAGAATTAGATCAGGCACTCTATCGCCTAGAACGGCAAGATAAGATAGAACTAAGTGCTTTACAAGAGGTGAGAGCTTATACCCCAGAACAAATTGAGGCGGGGATTCCTCAAGATATTGGGGGACGCTTGTTCTTCATCATCGTGACATGAATGGTACTGACTGCTATGTTGGTGGGCAATACCCACCCTACAGTCTATCAAGGGTTTCGGCGATCCAAAAATGCTTATTGAGCGTGCCATTCGACTTAACATCCTACCCGCTAATTCTATTTCTTTGTCCCGGCAGTCTCTGAGTAAAACCCGATTTTAGCATGACACCCATCGATCAAATTATTCGGCAAGAGATTAATCCTTTTGACCCAGCAACCTTTCAGACGGGTAACTTTTGGCAGGAACGGCAAGATCAAGCGATCACGGTTGATTCAATTCATAAAAACGTGATTACTCAGATAGAAAGGGTTCTGGATCAGGTTACCAAAGACCATTATCCGCGCACTTTACTATTGGCAGGAGATTCTGGTTCAGGTAAGAGTTATCTTTTAGCGCGGCTGAAACGCACGCTGAACCCCAAAGCCTTTTTTGCTTATATTGGACCTTGGCCCGATAGTGATTATATCTGGCGTCATATTCTGCGGCAAACGGTCGATAGTTTGATGCAGGTTCCTGAAGGTAAACAAGACTCTCAGTTGCTGCTTTGGCTCAATAGCTTACCCGCTTTCAAAAAAAGTAGTTTGATGAAACAGCTACTGGGTGAGCAGAAGAAATTTATTAGTGATCTGACAGCCAGTTATCCGTCAGGAATCTACAATCCCAGAGAATTTTTCAAAGTTCTCTATCACCTGACTAATCCCGAATTACATGCTCTTGCCTGTTATTGGTTGCGGGGAGATGAATTGGATGAAGCCGATCTGAAAGAATTGGGGGTTAAACGCCTAATTGACACTGAAGATGCGGCTCAGAAGGTTTTAGCTAACTTTGGGCGAATCTCTGCCAGCAGCCAGCCGATTGTCCTGTGTTTTGACCAATTGGATAACATTCCTCGTTTTCCTGATGGTTCCCTGGACTTACAAGCTTTATTTAATGTCAATTCCAGTATTCACACGCGCTATCCGCAAAACTGGCTGGTGATTATTAGCATTATTACCAGTACTTGGCATAACAATAAAAATCATATCCAACCGGCTGATAAAACTGAAGGTCGAGTCAATGGAGCGCTTTCCCTAAAACCGATTACATTGGAGCAAGCTGAAGCACTTTGGGCAACTCGACTTTATCCGTTACATCAGCAAGCCGCTCCTCAGCCTGACTCGCCAATTTATCCCTTAACTCGGCAAGCTTTAGACGACAAATTTCCCCGTGGCAAAACCACTCCTCGCTACGCTTTACAATTAGGGCGTCACCTATTTCAAGAGTACAAAGCTCATTTAGTTAAAAATGACGTTCCAGTCGCGCCTAAGCCAAAACCCAAGACTCCCCCGCCACAACCAGATCCCCTAGCTGCATTTGATTTAGTCTGGCGTCAGGAATTAAAAAAAACGCAGCATAAAATTGATAGGATTCCTAAACTTGGCTCACCGGAACTAATTCAAATGTTGCAAGAAGTTCTGGCGGCATTACAAGTGGCGGAAATTGATCCTAGACTTTTACAGAAAACCAAATATTCGATTTATTCGTTTAGCTATCAAGCCTCAGCTCATGCGGAACGAATTGGCATCGTCTGGAGTGAAGAAGCAAATCTGAGAAGCTTTTCTTATCTGATGAAAGCTTGTGAAAAAGCGCTGAAGCAAAAGTTCTGCGATAGTCTAATCCTAATTCGGGCGGCTCAATTGGGTCAACCCCAAAATGCAGGATACAGACTGTTTAAGCGCATCTTTACAGGTTCGCCCCACCGTCACATTACCCCCCATTTAAACTCAGTCCACTACTTGGCAACGTATCACAGTTTAGTGAATGCGGCTCAGGCTGGGGATTTAGTCGTGGGCGATTTAACTCCTGATTTAAAGGAGTTGGAAGCATTTATCCGTGACTCCCAAATTTTGCATAACTGTAGTTTATTACAAGAGTTGGGAATTGTTCCGGCTGATACTGGAAATGGAAAAGAGGATAACGGTGATGAGCTAGAAAAAGTACGGCAAGACGCCAAGAATTATTTAGTAACACTTGTGCGAAATGATGGAATGATGCTAGGGCGAAAAACCTTACTCGAAAACGCCAACCGCGAATACTCGCAGTTTAATGAATCTCAGTTAAACCCCTTAATTGATGAACTGTGTCAAGAAAATAAACTTCAAATTCCTAATCTAAACGAAAAACTAGAAAAACAAGTCGTCTGTTTAGTTGTGTAATCGACTCAATTATAAAATGACCAATTCATTAACCGCTACTGATATCCGGGTTGCCGTCGAATGTCCTCGCCTATTTTATTTATCAAAAAAGCTGGGTGGAAAAAGCTTGTTTCTCCCGCTAGAGAGTTCCCAGGGGATTGGTACTATCTTTCATAAACTGGCAAATCAGTTTGTCAAACTGGCTTGTCAAAACAGTAAATTTCAACAACTATTTGAAGCTGACGCCGAGCATCTGAAAAAAGAGGCGATCGCGACTCAGATGGAACAGTTGTTTTATCAACTTGCGTTTTATCCCTATTTCCAAGAAATCACCCAAACTGCTCCAGGAAAAGCACAGCCCTTATTTCAAGTGTGGCAAGGATTACGGGGATTAATTCAGCGTTGGGCGGAACTGTTAATTAAAAATCGCCGCTATCACAGTGCAACCGAGGTTATTGGTAAAACCTTTATTGATCCTGATCCGCAACTGATGCAGCATCAGTTTACCTTACCCGATGGCACAAAACAAGTCGTCAAAGGTCAATTTGATAACTTAATTTTCGATAGCGATCGCCAGCGTCTTTGTGTGGTTGAATACAAAACTTATGAGCCTGTTGATCCAGCAGCCCAATTAGCCCAAGTTGCAGTTTATAGTTATCTCCTCTGGGAACAAACAAAGCGACCTGTTGACTCCGCTATCTATTGTGTTTTACCCGAATTTAAAGCCTATTCCTATTCCTGGGAACAGCTAGAAACTACTGTACATCAGCTTATTCCACCTAAATTACAGCAAATGCAAGAATGGTTAACCTGGGAACCTGGACAACCTGATCCACCGCCGTCAACCTCCCAACTTCATCTGTGCCAAATTTGCCCCCAGCAGGAAAAATGTCAGACGTTATTTGAGGGTGATGAATCGAATCATTATCTAACTAAACCTGCTGATATTCGAGTCATGATCCAGCAATTGGCGAGCGCCAAAACCCTGTGGCTGGATACCGAAGTGGCGGATTGGAATACCGCAAATCCCCGATTGTCTTTGATTCAGGTGTTAGCGAATCCTACCGATAGAACCGGGAAACATGCTTATATCTTTGATGTTTTGGATCAGTCGGATGTGGTACAGGATTTTGTTGAGCAAATTATGGCAAATCCTGGAATAGAAAAGGTCTTTCACAACGCCAGCTTTGATCTAAGGTTTCTGGGGAAAGAACAGGCGAAAAATGTCACTTGTACGCAAAAGATGGTGAATAGGCTGACGAGAAAAAGGCGCTCGAATCGGCTGCAAGTCTCCAACAAGAAACTGAAAACTCTAGCCATAGAACTATGTCAATTCTCCAATGTAGATAGTGAGGAACAGCAAAGCGATTGGGGACAGCGCCCACTGACAGAAAAGCAGATAAAGTATGCTAAGATGGACACGGTTTATCTGGCTCATGTTCATCGCTATTTATTAGAATTTATTGCAGCAGCGCCTAGTCAAACGCCTCAAACTATCCCCTCTCAGCCTACTCCTGAGATAGGGGAAACGCCTCAGCCGGAACCAGAAACGACTCCTGATACTGATGCGATCGCGCAACAGTTAGTTGAGACGTTACAATCCTTTAAGATAGACGTAACTTGTGTGGGAACCGCCGTGGGTCCAGCGTTTATCCGGGTGAAACTCAAACCCAGTCTGGGGGTAAAGGTTAACAGGTTGCTGAGATTATCGGCTGATTTACAGGTACAGCTTGGGATTACCAATCCCCCCCTAATTGCGCCCCAACCTGGCTATGTCAGCGTCGATTTACCGCGTCCAGATCGACAAGTAGCGCGGCTTGAGGATTATATCACACCCCAGACAACGCCGACTCAGGCTCTGGTAAAAATTGCCATTGGTGTGGATTTAGATGGGAAACTCGTGGAAGCCGACTTATCAGACGCGAATACCTGTCACTTTTTGGTTGGGGGAACAACCGGAAGCGGGAAGAGTGAATTTTTGCGATCGCTCCTGTTATCCTTACTCTATCGCCATTCGCCCCAACAGCTTAAAATTGCCCTGGTTGATCCCAAGCGTGTCACCTTTCCCGAATTCGAGCAAATCCCCTGGTTGTACTCCCCTATCGTCAAGGATAGCGAAGACGCGATCGCTCTGATGGACAATTTAGTCACGGAAATGGAACGGCGTTATCAGCGATTTGAGCAAGCGGGATGTTCTCACCTTGATGCTTATAATCAACAGCATAACCCACCTTTACCCCGTCTAGTCTGCATCTTTGACGAATATGCTGACTTTATGACCGAAAAAGATATCCGCAATGCCTTAGAATTGAGTATTAAACGGTTAGGCTCAATGGCGAGAGCGGCGGGTATCCATTTAATTATTGCCACGCAACGCCCAGAGGCGAAGGTGGTTACGCCGATTATTCGGTCAAATTTGCCCGGACGAGTGGCGTTGCGGACAGCTAGCGAGGCGGATTCCGAGATTATTTTAGGGGGGAAACAATCGGAAGCGGCTTATCTTTTGGGGAAAGGGGATTTACTTTATCAAGTCGGGGCGAAGTTGCAGCGGTTGCAGAGTTTATTTGCTCAAAAGATTGAATTGTGAAAACGTAGAGGTACGCAGAGGTTTTAACGCAGAGGTAAGCAGAGGGAGTGCGAGAGTTTTGGATCTAAAATTGAGTTTATCTATCTTAACTGTTCTAGCTGGGATATCCAAGTATCAAAATGAGGACATTTCTGTCTAATGACTGGTAAACCAATTTTCTGAGTCATTAAAGGAGCCACCGATACTTTTGCGTCTTCATAACCAGGAATAAATTCGTTAATGCGCTTAGAAGGTGCTGTAGTGGAGCCATCATTAATGAGTTCTGGAGACGGAAACTTTTCACAATCCGCTAAGAGTTGTTGTATGTTGACTTGGTAGTCAGGAAATCTCTCAGCTAATTTACTGGGATCAGATAAGATTAAAGCTTCAAATTCGTGCAATTGAATATAAGGAATAAAACGAGGGTCATTAACATCATCGCCCAAAGCTGCTTCTAGTTTTTCAACTTTTTGATAAGGATCGGACTTATTTTGAGATTCAGAAAATTCAGGAAAATCATTCGGTAAAGCATATAAATCCAACATTGTTGTAAATCTTGATTCCTGACTCTTATCTTGCTTAAGCCAGAGCATAATATCTTTTTTAATTTTTCCATAACTGACGGCTCCACCTCGATAAACCTTCTTTTTCGTTCGTTTAGTTGTAACGCAATGCACATCAGTTGAAATATTGAAATTACCTAAATGTTCCGTTAAAACAGATTTAATAAATTCCTCTTCTGTTTGACCCTCCGCAATAACGTGTAAACGAATCATCGGCTCGGTCTTCCTCCAATAATATTTTTATTCCATAGCTCAGATAATGAATACTCTTCTAACCAGTCTTCCAGCGTTTCAGTTTCTTGTCGATAAAAATAGGATTGACGATTTTTACGTTCAACAACAATAATGTCTTCGGGTGTAAATAAATCAATTAACAGAGTTGACTGAGTAGCTAAGATGACTTGGCTATAAAGGGAAACACTATTAATTAAACCACCGATGATATTAATGGCATAAGGATGCAACCCTAATTCTGGTTCATCTAAAATCAAAACATCCGGTAAATCACGTTGGGGTTGTAATAAAAGGGTAACTAATGCCATTGTCCTCAATGTGCCATCTGAGGCTTGAGCCGAACTAAAGATTAAATCAGTCCCCCTTTCTCTCCATTGAAGAATAACAGCGTTACTTACTGGTTCTAAAACGAAATCAGCAAAAAATGGGGCAATTAAATTCAGAGTATCAACGATTCTTCTATAATAAATTGGCTCTGTTTCTTTGAGACGCAAAAGAAAGGGAGCTAAATTGGCTCCATCTTCTCGTAGATATCGGTTATCGTCTATATTCCATCGTTGTCTAATTCGAGCCGTTTCTGATGTGTTGTGAAACTGATAAACGGCACAACTCTGCATCAGTTTAAAAATAGTTTTAGCCGTTGAATTACTTGAATTAGCATTATCAATGATTTTCGCTTCTCTCTGACCTGCATCTAATGACGTCCAATCAGCCAGCCCATTAAACGTGGTACGGGAAAAGCGATATTTCTCTTCAGCAAAGATGAACGTATCTGAGGCAGCATGAAAAAGCTTAAAGAAGTAATCGTTTCGTCCAGCTTCTGTTTGAAAATGAAGTTCTGCTTCCATTTGTGGTGTGACAGATGCGCCATCAAACAGCAGAGCGTTAGCTCCTCCTGATTTGCCGACAAATACTTGTAACTGTCCCGGCGTTTGCAGCATCCAGCGTAATAGTTTAAAAAAAGAAATCAGATTAGATTTGCCAGCTCCATTCGCCCCAATTAAGATATTTATGGGAGCTAACTCCAACTCCATATCTCGAATTGATTTATAGCCTTGAATTTTAATTTTTAGAAAATGTTGATTAATTAATTGAGTTGATTGTGAAAGAAA
>CAZNNK010000045.1:0-14650 GCA_964574085.1 uncultured Coleofasciculus sp. | reverse complement strand
TGGAAGTGATTGAACTGACGGATGAAGAGCTTTCCTCGGTGTCGGGGGGATGCACTCTCTGTGGCAATCCGTGGCACACTCTTTGATGCCATTGCCGCGCTATGTACTCTACAGAAGTACTGATGCGATCAAGGCTGACTAATTTTGTTAAACTGTTGACCCAGAGAGGACTTGATACTATCTCTTCTGGGTCATTCTTGCAAAATGTTGAACGACTCTAACGAAGCTGTTCTCACCAAAGCTTTTGACAGCAGGAAATTCAGAAAAGGAACGTCGCTCTGAGCGTACCAATCACTACATCCGGATTTCGCGCGGATTGGTTAGGCGCCGTCAACCAAATTACACCAGGAGTCAGATAAATATGATCGGTCAGCTTATACCGATAGAATCCCTCAATATGCCAAGGAATCGCATTATCTGAAATCAGGTCAGTAGAATCTTCTCCTAAATCAGAACCCAAGAACCAATTTCCCCCAGTCTGGAACGGTGTTGGAACTTCTGCTCTAGTCGCATAAGGAGAAGCGCCGATAACCAAACCACCGAGATTTCCTTCCCCTCCTAAGTCGGGAAATGCCAGAGCGATGCCATAAGTAAGAATATCAGCGCTACTGCCTTCGTACTCTACATCGACGAAGCTTCCCCCTTGAAAAATTCCGGCGCTGTCCGGGTTACTATTGACGCGACTGTAGGCAAACCAGCCATTGATGGCAAACTGAGGACTCACTTGCCACAACGCACCAACACCATAAGAATCAACCGATACCTCTTGAGCCGGAATAATCGGACTATTGCTCAAGGCTGTTCCTTGATCCGCCAAAAAGATGGGTGTACTGCTAAACGGACCCCTCGCAGGATGATAGCTGTGGTTATAGGTCAAACCAAAGGAAAAAGTATCGCTGGGTTTGACCGTTAATTGTGCCAAAGCCGAATATCGACCGCCAAATAAACCCCCAGCGAGAGGATTCGTCGAACGGGCGGAACTGGGTTCATTGGCGTATGTGGCGATATAACCCGCGCTCAGACTAATGGCATCACTCAAGTGGTAAGTGAATCCTAGACCGGCTCCTGACTCAAAATTATAAATGCCACTGCGTTGTCCAAAAACCGACAGAGAACCGGTACCCCCATTGTCGTCATCCCAAAAACTAAACGTGGTGGGAATGTAGTCGTGATGTTCGCCGCCGGCTGCCATAATCACGGTTCTCAGCTTTTCGCCCAGGGAAAACTCATAGCTCAAACTCGTCAACCCTACAGTATTATTAGCAGGTAAGGACGCGATATCGTTAAAGGTTTGCTGACCTTCCGGGGAAAATTCCCGTCCCCCAAAGAAACCAAACAGGGGATTCGGACCATATTGAAATCCGCCGTCGCCTCGATCAGGGTGGGGAAAGTTCCCACTGGCAAGTCCTATTTTTAGCTCATCCTCACCCGTGAAACTGGTGAGGAAATTGAGGCGAACGCGGTTGGCAAAAACCGTATTTTGCTCAGGACTGTCACGAGTTATGGTTCCCGTTGGGCTAAAGACTGAGGGGAACGTCACTTGGGTTCCGTCTCCTGCTAAAACATCGGTAACGGCGATGATCACTTCTCCTTGCAGTTTGGTGGTGGTGGAAAACTGATTCGCTTCCAGAGACGCGGTACGATCTTCTAGATTATCCACCCGTGTACCCAGGGTGACTAATTCGGTTTCAAACTCTTGTACCAGCCGTTGCAAAGTGTTTAGGTCGTCCTGGTGACCTAAATCCCCTGGGTTTTCCGCGAAGATACGCTCGATTTGCTGCAAGCAAGCATTCAATCCGGCGGCAAATTCATACCGACTCAACGCTCGATTCCCTTGAAATG
This sequence comes from uncultured Coleofasciculus sp., assembly GCA_964574085.1. Taxonomy (GTDB): domain Bacteria; phylum Cyanobacteriota; class Cyanobacteriia; order Cyanobacteriales; family Coleofasciculaceae; genus Coleofasciculus. The sequence goes on along the minus strand of CAZNNK010000045.1, from coordinate 12,808 downwards.
TGCCATTGGGATAGCCAGCGATACACCCATAGCGCTCAACCAGAGTCCGTAAGGCTTCATACGCCCAGTCTCCGGGGAAAACATCCCGCAGTTGAGACACGGAGTTAACTTGGCTCATGGGATCACCTTCCTCTGGAAAAAGCGCCACCGATTCATCGACGTGGAACTGAACACTGGACAGGGACGGGACTTCACGGATGACTTCTTCCCTTGCTACGGCGGTATCAGCACGACCACACAGCAGGACAACCCCTGAAATACCGACAATCACCTGACCCCGAAACCTGTACATCTGTAGCATTTTCTCCTCCTCACACCTTAGTGGGTGAAAATGAAAATCATTCTGGTATATTTGAGTATGATAATCATTATCACTCAAAAAGGAAATACGGGAAAACCACTACACAAGGCAGAACAGGATGGATCGCGTGATCGGGCAAACAGCACCGTGGTATCGGGCGCTGACGTTAATTGAACGAATCCCAGACTCAGGGACAATCAGGGAAGACTCTGACACAGATGGCTTTAATCAGGACTTAGCCGAACGCAAAATGCAGCGCTGGTGTTCCCAAATCCCCTTTACAAATTCGGCTTATTTTGATCAGCGATTGGCTATTGAGGGAATGACCCGAGAGCAGTTTCGCGATCGCCTCGGTGAATCCGTTGAATCTTTGGTCAAGCGTTTTCCCCATCCGCCCCATTGGTTAGAGGAACTCCAGCAGGCGTTTTCTCGCCCAAATTTCGCTAATGTTCAGATCGCACCTGTGGCGCAACTCCCTCCTGAGCGAGCAACACTAGGTTTCCTCTACGGGATTAAACCCTTACTCAGTCATGCGATCGCTCATTTAGACGCCGGAATTGGCGAATTAGAGAAACGTTACCCCACTTTACCCTTTGATCGGCAGACTATTAAGGGACTTTTAGTTGCCAATCTCCCTGATCAGTTGATCACAATGATCAGTCAAACCATGGTATTAGAACTGAATGTAGCTCGGTTACAAGGACAATTATCTGGGGAGACACCAACCGAACGATTACACAATTTTATCCAAGAATTAGACAATCCAGAGCGAGCCATCGCCCTGCTGCAAGAGTATCCCGTTTTAGCCAGACAATTAGTCATTCACCTGGAACAATGGGTGGACGCCAGCTTAGAATTTTTAGACCGTCTCTGTTCAGATTGGCAGGACATTTGCCAGACTTTCACTCCCCAAACCCATCCAGGGATTTTAGTGCAAGTGCAACAAGGCGCGGGCGACACCCATCGCGGTGGGCGATCGGTCATGATCCTAAAATTTAGCTCCGGGTTTCAGGTGGTTTATAAGCCCAAATCATTAGCCATTGACTGCCATTTTCAAGAACTGCTTCAGTGGCTTAATCAACGCGGTCAGCATCCACCGTTTTTAACTTTAAAAATCATCAATCGGGACACCTATGGATGGGTTGAATTCCTGTCTGCCTCCAGTTGTACCACGCCTGAACAAGTTGAGCGATTTTACTGGCGCATGGGCGGTTATTTAGCACTATTCTACGTTTTAGAAGCAACAGATTTTCACCTAGAAAACCTGATTGCCGCTGGCGAACATCCGGTTCCCATCGACTTAGAAACCTTATTCCGTCCCGTGGGAAGCGCCCCCGATTCCCCAGCATCTGTATTAATTGCTAACCGGAAAATGGGTGAGTCTGTAATGGGAGTGGGACTATTACCCCAACGCACTAACATCCAAGAAGCCTCACCAGGAATTGATACCAGTGGAATCGGTGCCATTGGGGGTCAAACTCTGCCCACTCAATCCCCTCAATTAACTGGGATAGGAACCGATGAAATGCGCGTGCGTCGCCAGCCAGGGAGGTTAAATAGAAGTAAAAATCGACCGACGTTGAATGGGGACGTGGTTAATGTTTTAGACTACCAAGAGGCAATAGAAACTGGATTTGCCACGATTTATCGGTTATTGAAAGAACATCGAGAAGACTTTTGTTCTACATGGATGACAACATTTGCTCAGGACGAAATCCGAGTGGTTTTGCGGGATACTCGACTCTATGGATTATTATTACAAGAGAGTTTTCATCCCGATGTTTTACGGGATGCACTGGATCGCGATCGCCTCTTTGATCGCCTTTGGGTTGATGTCCCGAATCGCCCGTTTCTGGATCAGGTGATTCCCTGGGAGAAAAAAGCTTTATGGCGTGGCGATATTCCCTTGTTTTCCACCTATGCAAATTCGTGTGATTTGTGGAGTGATGGTGAACGAATCACGAACTTTTTTGATCAATCGGGAATTGAACGAGTAGAACGTCGAATTCGACAATTGAGTGAAACCGATTTAGACGAGCAACGTTGGTTTATTCGCACAGCTTTAACGACGTTAAAACTCGAATCCCAAAACCCTGGGCATTCAAGTTATCATTTAGTAGAACCGGAAACGATTCCAGATCCTAAACAATTGTGCAAACGCTTATTACAAATAGCCGAGAACATTGCCTCACGATTGGAATCCCTTGCCTTGCACGATAACCATCAAGCCAGTTGGATTGGGTTAGTCTCCGTCAGTCAAGGGTATTGGACGCTTAAACCGCTGAGTTGGGATTTATTTGCCGGAATTTCTGGGATTGCTCTATTTCTGGGTTATTTCGGGGCGATGACTCAAACAGAACGCTATGAAACCTTAGCGCGAGATGCCCTGTCTACTGTATTGCATCAGGTGGAGTTTGATCAAAATTTAATTCGTTCGATTGGGGGATTTAATGGTTGGGGTGGATTAATTTATACGGTAACTCATTTAGGCAGTTTATGGCAAAATCAGGACTTATATGATCGTGCATTGAAATGGGTTAACCAACTGCCTAGGTTAATCGAACAAGACAAACAATTGGATATTGTTTCCGGTTCAGCCGGATGTATTATCGCCTTAATGAATCTTTATCGCTGTATTGGTAATGAAGACATTAAAGCTGTTGCTTTACAATGCGGTGAACGTCTTTTGGCTTGTGCCCAACCCATGGAACGAGGCATCGGTTGGGTAACCATTCCCCATAAAAAACCCCTGGGCGGATTTTCTCACGGTGCGGCGGGAATTGCTTTAGCCTTGTTAGAGTTAGCAGCATTTACAGGAGAAGAACGCTACAAAAATGCGGCGGTGGCTGCTTTAGAATATGAGCGAAGTCTCTTTTCGGAACCCGCTAAAAATTGGCGAAATAGATTAGAGGAAGACGAAGAAAATTTTGCCATGGGGTGGAGTCATGGTGCAACGGGAATAGGTTTGGCTCGCTGGAGAATGAGCGCCTATTTAGATGATCCAGAAATTTACTCAGAAATTGATGCCGCTAGGGAAACAACCCTAAATCGAGGCTTTGGTTACAATCATTCGTTATGCAACGGAGATTTAGGAAACTTAGAATTGCTTTGGCGGGGAAATTTTGGAATAGAAGTGGAAAACGAGTCTCAAGAGTTATGGCATAAACGTTATCTCCAGAAAACGGCTGCTGTTTTGGACAGCCTTGAACAGCAGGGGTGTTACTGTGGTGTACCTGGGGGAACAGAAGTTCTCGGTTTAATGAACGGTTTAGCCGGAATCGGTTATGGCTTACTGCGTTTGGTTCACCCCGATCGCGTTCCTTCGGTTTTAGTTCTCGATCCGCCTATTTCCCGGCATTCCCAAGGGACTAACCTACATGAGTGCTACTAAAAATTGGTTAAATTCGGCTGGATTTGGTATTATGGGTGTTTCTAAACTAATATATAGATTACTATCGGCTTCTATATAATTATTTCAATAGAACCCAGACTATCCAGCCCTGAGAGGTGTCTATGCTACTGCAAGAGCTAAAGGAAGAAGCTGTCAAGTTATCACCGAGCGATCGGCTTGCGCTGGTTAGTGCCATCATTGAATCCTTGCAGAATACCCCAATTGCCAAGCCTGGTCGTTCTAGTGCAATTCGACGAATGCGTGGCTTACTCAAAACAGACCAACCCGCACCAACCGACCAAGAAGTAGCTGCGATGTTGGAAGAGCGTCGGGTGGAGAAATATCTTCAGTGAACATTTTAGTTGACACCAATATTCTCCTAGATTTTCTATTACAAAGAGAGCCATTTTTCCACGATGCAGAGCGACTGTTTCAGGCGATCGATTCTGGTCAGATCGTTGGGTATGCCACAGCTACAACGCTCACAGACATTTTTTACATTGCTCGAAGACACACACGCAGTATTGAGCAAGCACGGGAAGCAGTTTCAGAGACATTGACAGCGATGGAGATTTGCCCTGTGAACCGAGAGGTTTTAGAGGTAGCGTTTAGCTCAGGTTTTGCTGATTTTGAGGATGCGATTCAAGTTGCTTGTGCTGTAGCTCAAGGGCTTGATGCTATCTTGACCCGCGACAATCAAGGTTTTTTGAATTCATCCGTACCTGTGTTATCAGTTCAGGAGTGCTTGCATCGCTTGGAAGAGCCAAATAACGAGTAGTGGATTGGGAGACGAAGATTACGATCGCGTTGTCAGCTTGTCGCAAACGCTGTCCAACAAACATTAGACTGATGGAACCAAATCCAAAATGGGGATGAAATACCAAATTATTTTACAGCACAATGAAGAAGATTGCGGTGCCGCCTGTTTAGCCGCGATCGCTAAATATTATGGTCGGATTTTCTCGATTAATCGGGTTCGAGAAGTCGCGGGTACTGGACCATTGGGGACTACATTACTCAACCTCAAACAAGGGGCAAAAGCCCTTCGATTCGATCCGAGAGGTGTGAAAGTTCCGATTGAACTCATTGATCAAAAAATAATTCCTTTACCCGGAATTATTCACTGGAACGGGAATCATTGGGTAGTGTTGTACGAACGCAAAGGAAGAAAATACGCGATTGCTGATCCAGCCATTGGGATTCGGTATTTATCGAAAAAAGAGTTGCTAACGGGGTGGACTAATGGAGCCATGCTTTTACTCCAACCGCGTCCAGAATTTCCCTCTCAACCGGATGATCGTCATAAAATTGGCAGTTTTCAACGTTTAAGTCAACGCTTCTGGGAAAAACGAGGTCTTTTGGCGGAAGTGTTGCTGATTAACGGGGTTTTTGGCTGTCTATCTCTCACCTCTCCATTTTTACTGCAAATTCTCACCGATGATGTCTTAATTCGCGGTGATGAGCAACTGCTCAATGGTGTGATTGTCGCCGTCTTACTGTCGCACTTACTCCGGAGTAGTCTGCGATTTGTCCAGTCTCATTTAATTGCCCATTTTGCCCAAGGTTTAGAGCTGAATTTAGTCCTGGAGTTTTGCCGTTCAATTCTCGGACTTCCTCTGGCGTATTACGAATCTCATCGCAGTGGTGAGGTGGCGAGTCGTTTGCGTGATATTCAAGCGGTTAATCAACTGATTTCTCAAGTGGGGATTTTACTTCCCAGTCAGTTGTTTATTGCCTTGGCATCTCTGGGATTTATGCTCGTTTATAGCCCAAGACTCTTGCTGGTGACGTTGGTGATTTCAGCAACCATGACGCTTTCAACGTTAGTGTTTCTTCGCCAACTGAAACAGAAAACCCACAGTCTTCTGGCGTTAACTGCCGAAAACCAAGGGATTTTAGTAGAAACGTTCAAGGGAGCGCTGGTTCTGAAAACTAAAAATGCGGTGCCTCAGTTTTGGGAAGAATTCCAATCTCGATTTGGACGACAGGCAAATTTGAATTTTAAACGATTGAAAATTGCGATTATTAATGCGGTGTTTTCGGGGTTTGTTTTGTTGAGTGGTGAAGGAATTTTGCTGTGGTTTGGCGGTCAGTTGGTTTTTGCTAATCAAATGAGCATCGGACAATTAATTGCGTTTAATGCGCTGAATCGCAATTGTCTAAATTTCATTACCAGTGTCATCGATTTTGTCAACCAATTTGCGTTTACGGAAGCCGCTCTACAGCGGTTAAATGATGTGATTGATGCGACACCGGAGGAGCAAGATAACCTATTTAAACCCCAGGTTAGCTTGGCGAACAAGGCTGAAATTGTTTGTAATAATTTAACCTTTCATCATCCCGGTCGAGTGGAACTACTCAACGACTTCTCCCTGACCCTTCCTGGGGGGAAAGCGATCGCTTTAATCGGGAAATCGGGTTGTGGGAAGAGTACGTTGGCAAAACTGTTGGCTGGGTTATATTTTCCGGACTCTGGCACAATTCGTATTGGCGATTACAATCTTGATGACTTGTCTTTAGATTGTCTCAGACGGCAAATTGTTTTGATTCCTCAAGAGGCTCATTTTTGGAGCCGTTCGATTATCGAAAATCTTAGTTTGGGCGATTTACCTGTCGGGTTTTCTGAGATTGTTCAAGCCTGCAAAATTGCTCAAGCTGATGAATTTATTAGTAAACTTCCTAATAAATATCAAACTATTTTAGGTGAGTTTGGAGCCAATCTTTCCGGAGGACAGCGCCAACGACTGGCGATCGCGCTGGGTATTGTGACGAATCCTCCGATCCTCATCCTTGATGAATCGACGGCTAGCCTTGATCCGGTGAGTGAAGCTGAAGTCCTTGATCGCCTCCTTTGTCATCGTCAAGGTCAAACCACGATTCTGATTAGTCATCGTCCGCGAGTTATTAATCGGGCGGATTGGATTGTACTACTCGACACAGGACGAGTGCAACTCCAAGGGACTCCCTCGGATTTGCTCTCTAAGTCAGGTTCTCACCTAGATTTTTTGACTCCCTGATCAGGTTGGCTGGACATTCATCCGTTACAGGACTTACGCATTGACAAAAAATTGGATTTGTGTTGTAAGCTCATAAGCAAAGGTAACGCGATCGCGCTTAACTAAGTGCCATTCGGCTAAAGACCTCAATCAGTATTGTCTATTGCTTCCTTGACGGGGCGATCGCTAAAATCTGGGTATTTCATAAAAACTAGATTTAGTTGTTTCAGTAAAGGTAAAGTGTATCCAAACTATCTAAGTCCACGTATCTTAATCCAACCGATAAGTCATCTGAACCTAGAAAACTTTCAAATCATTAGAAACTTATAGCAATACAACCCGTCCATCTGCAATCAACTCTCGCAGCACATTAACGATAGAAGTCCTATCGTCTGGTGTGTTGCGCCGCAATGCAAGTGACCAAACGGAGGTGTCAACAATAACGTTCATTTTCTTTGTCTTTGTTGCTTATAATTATAATCTTTTTCATAATCTATAGTTCCAAATAATTCCAGTATTTTTAGTTGTTTACGACGTTGAATGTATTCAATTAAAGCAGCTTCAATCAACATACCTGCTGTTGTATAATCGCACAATGCAAGAGCTTATTTGAGAATATTTTCGTCAATTTCAATATGAGTTATCATGTATTTTTTTTATTTTAGGTATAACAACATATTTAATTATAATACCAAATCCGCCTTTATTACCCCATGACAGCCATGGCGATTTCAATCGCGGCTACATAAACAAAGTCCGCCGACGCTTTCCCGTTATCTTTGGCGTCATCGAAAGTTAATAATTGTATATTGACACCAGCAATGAAGCGGTAATCTCCCTCTGTAATGATTGTCCCTGTGTGGCGTCTCCGGTTAGTTTTTCTTAATGCACCGGACGATCGCCTGATGGCGGTGTTGAGATCTGCATACCATCCTTCTTGTCTAAGATCCAAATAGTTGGCAACTGGAGCATTATTATCTACGGCTGATGCAGTCGTACTGCTTCCTCTATAAGCGGTATAGGCAAGCCTGTATATGTCTTTCAATCGTTGCGTGAACTCAGCAGAGATACAGTCAGATTAGCCGCTCAAGGCTAAAGCACATGATTGTCCTCCTATCAATTCGTAAGTCCTGTGTTACTTCCCCTGTTAACCACGGGATCAGGCTTGACTTTAATGTAGTACAAATGTACTTTAAGTGCTTAAACAAACTTTACAATAAAAATGATAATCATTATCAAAATCAATGTAATATAGTCTCGCGGCAAAAAAGCCGCTTCAAAACTAGATCAATAGGAGGACGAAAATGTCTCACCTTGATATCATCCGTGCGTGGAAAGATGAAGACTACCGTGCCAGTTTGAGTGCCGAACAACTCAGCCTGTTGCCGGAAAACCCGGCGGGGTTGATTGAACTGAGCGATGAAGATATGTCGTCGCTCTCCGGTGGCTGCACCACCTGCACGGGGACGACTATAGAAACGCTGCACACTTGCAACCCAACTTGCAAGATTTCGGTTGAATCTAATGATGTCTTGATTGCCTAGGCAACGATAAGTCGTGATCGCCCAGTGTTGAGGGCTTAAAACGCCAGCCAAGGTGACTGAGTTGGATTTGGCTAATTTTCTCAAATTCACCTGTGGTGACGGTTTTAAGCCGTTGTGTATTGACCCAGAACCCTTTCTGGGTCTTTTCCTAGTTTACACTCCATGATTTCCGAAAGAATACTCAACCGTGACCAATCGGCAAACCTATCAGTTCCTTTCCTTGTGCAGCAAGCCCTAATTAACATCATTTTTTTGCTACTTTTCTTCTGGGGTTGGAAGTAGGGGAGTAATGTAGTCTAGAAGTTCAGGGATAAACTTTTTGACGACTTGCCACACTAAATCAAGATTGACTTCATCGTAGTCGTGAACCAATCTATCTCGCATTCCGGCAATTTGTCGCCACTGAATTTCTGGATGAGACTTACGAAAATCATTGGATAGTCTTTTAACCACTTCCCCGATGATTGTAATTTCGTATAAGACTGCCAATTGGGTTCTTTCGTCCCCATAAAAATCTGCTTCGGTCATGGTCTGGGTTAACCGGAGAATAGTCTGACAAAGTTTTGCTAAATCAAGCAGATAGGATTTGTCCTGATTCATAGATGATAATAGCAGTATCCAAAATGTTTTGGCGGCGAATCCAATTATGGCTCTTTTCAATAGAGCGTTTTTCAATAAGATCTACTTTTCGTCCGATTTTGTCTTCAAGTTGGTATTGGATGCTGACTAAATCCATTAAGCTGAGTTTGATGTGGGGGTTGAAGACGACAAGGAAATCAATGTCGCTTGTCTTGTTAAAATCCTCTCTGAGAACAGAGCCAAACACGGATAATTCTTGAATCTGGTTTTGTTTACAGAAATTGATAATTTCTTCTTTAGTAACGTTAAGTCTGTCTTGTATTTTTTGATTCATGACTAACATTTAATCATCAATGTAGAGGAGAGGATGCTTCTCAAGCAATGCTGTTGAACACTATCACGCTCAAAGAGAACCAGGATGATACTAGCTCAAACCGTACTAACTACATTCTGGCGATGGCATTCAGGTATAGTCTAGTGTATCGCGGCAGAACTCCTTGAGCAGCTCACCCTCAGAAAGCATCGTAATCCGCCAGCAATCGGCGGTTTATCCGCTACTTACCTTTTTTTACCGACGACAAAATTGTCATCGGTGCTTATAATGATTATCATTATCAAAAATGAGCGTTGCCAAAGTCCAACCTGCTATCAATCCAGCAAAGGAGACTAACCCATGCCAAATTATCGCCGTCTAGTTACCACAATCCTGGCGTTAGGAATCGTGTCTTTAGTCGGTTGTGGACAAACTCAAACGAATGAAACAACCGAATCGGCTCAATCTTCTGACTCTAACATCTCAGAGAACCCGCTTGACGTGGTTGTGAGTATTCCACCGCAAAAATATTTTGTCGAACGGATTGGTGGTGAATATATCAATGTCACCGTCATGTTACCGCCTGGTGCGAGTCCAGCCACCTATGAACCCAAACCCCAGCAGCTCCAAAATTTAGCGGATGCAGAGGCGTATGTCCGCATCCAGGTTCCTTTTGAGAATGCCTGGTGGGAGCGCATTCGTTCTGGGAATCCGGAGATGAAAGTTGTGGATTTGACCGAAGGAGTTAACCGAATGCCTATGGCGGCGGAACATTCCCATCCCGGAGAAGAACACCATCACCACAGTGACGCCGACGAACACCAGCATGATCAGGAGGCTAGTTCTCAAACCGAAACCGTAGCCAATCCCGATCCCCACATTTGGCTATCACCCCCCCTGGTTAAAGAACAAGCACAAACCATTTATGCAGCCCTTGTCGAACTTGACCCCAGCCGTCAACAGATTTATCAAGAGAACCTAAATGCCTTCATTGCTGACCTAGAGCAACTGGATCAAGACATTCAGCAAACCCTTTCTGGAGTTGAGAATCGAACTTTTATGGTCTTCCATCCGGCTTGGGGCTACTTTGCTCGTGCCTACAATTTGGAAATGGTTCCCATTGAAGTCGGTGGCAATGAACCCAGTGCGGCAGAAATGTCCAAGCTGGTTTCTAAAGCTAAAGCAGACAATATTCAAGTCATTTTTGCTCAACCTCAATTTAGCACCAGGGACGCTAAAACAATTGCCAATGAAATTGGTGGAGAGGTGATTTTACTCGATCCACTGGCTGAAGACTGGATGAGCAATATGAGCAAAGTCTCTAACACATTTAAAGATATTATGGGTGATCCAACCGCCCTTTTAGTTGTCACCCCTCACCTTGTCGCTGTGATTAGCAAATAGTCGCTCATTATTGGCTTGGCTTTTTTGGCATCAAATAACACCAATTTTGTTTCCCCCTATCAATTACTAATTTCATCATACCCATGTTTCCTGATGTTGCGCCATATCTGACCCATACGGGCGATAGCAAAAGGGTGTATTTGTTGCTTGATTATAAAGAGAAAACGGGTATCACTGTGGAACACTCAACTACATCTGAAGTCGTGATTACGATCGAAAACCTTTGGGCAGGATACGGTAAAGAACCGATTTTGCACGATATCAATCTTTCGGTCAATAAATTGGACTATATCGGTATCATTGGTTCAAATGGAGGCGGCAAGACCACCCTATTCAAGGTACTATTAGGATTATTGTCACCTCAACAGGGACAAGTGAAAATTCTCGGACGTTCGATTCAGCAAGGTCGTCGTTATATCGGCTATGTTCCACAGGTTATGACATTTGACCGCAGTTTCCCCATTAATGTTGGGGATGTTGTGCGGATGGGACGTTTGGGCAAAGGTCGTTTATTGAGACATTTTAATCGTAAGGATGATGAGAAGGTAGAACAGGCATTACAACAGGTAGACTTGCTAGATTTAAAAGATCGCCCGGTGAGTGAGCTTTCTGGTGGGCAGTGCCAACGAGTCTATATTGCTCGGGCGTTAGCAACAGAACCTCAGATTCTACTGCTTGATGAACCCACTACCAGTCTAGACCGTCAAGCCTCTACAGCCATCTATGAATTGCTGCGTCAACTGAATGAATATGTGACAATTTTGATGATTTCTCACGATATTGGCATGGTATCCTCTTACGTTAAAACAATCGGCTGTTTGAACCAACGGCTGTATTACCACGGTGATAGTCAGGTGACGAATGAAATGCTAGAGCAGACCTACGGAGAATCAGTAGAACCGGTGATTCACAATCGGTTTGTGCCGCGAAAGTTAGCCGCGCATCCGTCAAAATCGACCTAACTCAAAACCTGAATAGCCGAGACCCAAGGAAATAATTTTGATTTCGCTTATGCTGGAAGTTATACAGCAAGAATTTATGCAAAATGCCCTATTAGCGGGGCTGTTGATTAGCATTGCCAGTGGCATTATTGGCAGCTTTGTGGTGGTCAATCGGATTGTGTTTATCGCTGGAGGCATTGCTCACGCTGCTTATGGGGGTGTGGGTATGGGATTTTTCTTGGGATTTAATCCAGTGCTGGGGGCAAGTGCCTTCAGTTTGGTGGCGGCGTTGATCATGGGCTGGGTGCAGCGTAAAACCCAGTTGCGACAAGATACTGTCATTGGTATGTTATGGGCAATTGGTATGGCAATTGGGGTCATTTTTATTGATTTGACACCGGGCTATACGGCGCATCTAAGTAGCTATCTGTTTGGCAGTATTCTTGCTGTTCCTAGACGCGATCTCTGGATTATGCTGGCGCTAAATATAATGATCGTCATTTTGGTCGTGCTGTTTTACAAAGAGTTATTGGCGATCTCTTTTGACGAAACCTTTGCCACAGTGCGGAATGTACCCGTGAATGCGCTTTACCTGATGCTGATGGGAATTATTGCGCTGACGGTGGTGATGCTGATGCAGGTGGTGGGCGTAATTTTACTGATTGCCCTGCTGTCTATGCCTGCCGCGATCGCGAATCTGTATGTCAAGGACTTGAAGAAAATGATGCTACTGGCTAGTCTGCTCTGTATGATCTTTACCACAGTCGGATTGTGGCTTTCCTACGTCCTCAATTTTACCTCTGGTGCCACGATTGTGCTGTGCGCCGCGATCGCTTATCTTGCCAGTTTGGGCATCAATTTTCTCCGGCGATACCGCCAAAGGGAAACCCGATTGTTTCAGTAGAATCTTTCCCGTTTAATTTGTTAGGTTTGAGTTTATTTATGCTAGACACTGCCAGCTTATCTCAAAAATTACCTGTAACTGTCATTACAGGCTTCCTGGGCAGCGGTAAAACAACGCTGTTGAACTATATATTGCAGAATTTAGAAAATTATAAAGTTGCTGTTTTAGTCAACGAATTTGGCGATATCAACATTGACAGCCAGTTGTTAATCGCTGTTGAAGAAGACATGATTGAACTGACCAATGGCTGTATATGCTGCACGATTAACGATAATTTAGCGGATGCAGTGTATCGAGTTTTAGACCGCCAAGATCAAGTAGATTATTTGATTGTTGAAACAACAGGTGTTGCTGAGCCGATACCGATCGCGCTAACATTTTTAGGAACAGAACTGCGAGATCTGACACAATTCGACTCGATGATCACTGTTGTTG
>CAZNNK010000044.1:0-14702 GCA_964574085.1 uncultured Coleofasciculus sp. | reverse complement strand
CCCCAGTACCTGTCGTTGAACTCGCGTTGATTTTACCGCCAATCTGAATCTCTCCGGTAGCCGTGAACGTCATATCACCTCCATTCCCTTCACTGTTGCTGGTGTCAAAGGGTGTCGCAATTGTTGAAGACGTGGTAATGTCCGCGCCACGAATCGTCAGATTCCCCCCCTGTGTCCTCACCGGATTCTCAATTAACAGATTATTTGGACTGATTAAACTAAAATTGCCACCCGATGTGTTTACAGGTTGAACCCAAGTAAAATCACGACTAAGAAATACTTGCAAATCTCCGCCTTGGGTTTCAAAGGGATGAACTGAAACTAAATTAGCTACAGGTGTCACATTGCCAATCTGAATCGCTGCACCTTGGGGGGTTAAGTTTCCCTGAACATTTACCTCTGCGGGTGTGTTAATCACCAGGGGATTGCCATTCCCTGTTTGTGCTGCACCCAAGTTCACATCACCCAGGAAAATATCACCCGCCGTCGTCAGGTTTATTCCGCCTCCTGTTCCCGAATCAGCACTCGCATTAATTTGACCGGCTGTCGTATCAATCGTGCCATTTTTACTAACCAGAGAAATATCTCCTCCAGTGCGATTCGCAAAGGAACTGGTATAGATATCGGCGGTTTGAATATCACCCGCCGCCGACAGTGCGATCGCGCCACCACTACCATTGCGCGAAAATGTAATCATACCGCCGGAACGAGTATCGATTGACCCATTTTCACTCATCAGAGAAATCTGACCCGCATTCCCACTATTCTTTCCCGCACTCGAAATCAGCGTGTGAGTCCCTGAACCCAAACGACCTGTTGTGCGAATATCACCTCCTGCTTGGAGTGAGATTAATCCACCATCTCCTGTCGGATTCACATAGTTACCAATAGAGTTTACGGTAATCGTATTACTAGCGCGGAGTTCAACATTTCCCCCTGTGCCGTTGGGAGTCACCGATAAAATATCCCCTGAACTGGTATTAATAGAACCCTGAATGCTGGTTAAAGAAATTCGCCCCCCATTTCCACGACCCTGTACATCGACGGATGCATTAATACTGGCATTAGCTTTGTCAACGACGACGGGAATATTATCCGGATCAACTAAGTCTACCTCAAAATTATCACCCGTAATAATATCACCAAATGCTTGCAATGTTACATCACCAGCATTGCCTTCAAAAACACTTGTATCAATACTTTCAACTTGGATATTACCCGTGAGCGCCGTTAACTCGACAGAACCTCCTGCCGTGATCAGGCGAGGTTGAATCTGAATGTCTCGACCCGCTTGAAAGACAATCATTTCACCCGATGTTTGCTGGCTGAAATTCAAATTCGCACCAGCTTTTGCTAGTATATCTCGTTCCGCTTCTAAGCGAATATTCCCATTCAACGCTCTCAGTGCTATGTCATCGATTTCAAAATCAACCGTCGTCCCCCCATCCCCTGTCAAAATTTGTTGATCACTCAGTTGACTATTATCATCACTCAACCCATCATTAGGTTCAATAATAATATCTCTTGGATCAAGCAAAATTGTGCCATTTCCCCCCACACTGGCTGATACATCGACGCTTCCCTTAAAGGCTAAAGCCTCTTTACCCGAAACTTCAACAAAACCGCCATTACCCAACTCTTGTCCCCCACGCGCCTGAATCATGCCATTAAATCGGGTCGCTTCATTGCCCCAAACAATGACCCGACCCCCATTTCCCTGCACTAACGCATCCGCATTAATCGTTGAATTCTCACTAATAAAAGTGCGCTGTGACGTAAATACGTTTCCTTGACCCTGATACTCTCCACCCACCAATACTTGACCGCCACCCTTGACACCCGAGGCGTTTATATTGACATCAAAAAGACCAACCTTTTCGCCGAATAGATTGACATTACCACCAATTAATGATGCATTTTCTAAGTCTTGCACCGCCACAGCCGCCACATCAATTGTTCCAGAAACAACAGCAATTCCAGCTTGATTGGGAATGATTGTGCCAGAATCAGTTAACTGCACGGTTCCAGATGAAGTAACCTCAACACCTGTGTTAAGAGTTTCCCCGGAACCTGTGAGTAAACTCGCTAAATCTAAGGGGGTAAACGGCAATACTTCCCCAGATTCCTGCATGGGAAGTTCAACCTCTAGACTCAGTACCTGTCCCGGTTGAGAAATCATCACTCGGTTTGAACCCGGTATCGCCGCGATGGTAATTTGTCCTCCCGATGCCGTGAGTTGTCCTGTATTAATCACACTCCCCGCAAGTAACCTTAAATTCTGCCCTGGTGATACCGCTAAATCCCCCGCGTTGATAATACTCCCCGGCTGGGATAATCCAAACATAAACTGACTCGGCTCACCCACCAATTGTTGATACTCATTTCCCCCAAACGCATTGAACCAAAGGTTGTCGCCAAAGCCAATCCCTGTCGCCGTCGTTGCGGTAAAATCAGCCGGGACATTCAGACTAGCGTTCACACCAAAAACGATTCCGGCTGGATTGATTAGATATAAATTTGGTGTTCCCCCACTGATCTGAATTAAACCATTAATGATTGAGGGATCACCGCCAACCACCCGTCCCAGAATATTGTTTAAGGTAGGATTTGCCAGAAAGTTGGCAATTTCACCAGAAGATAAACCCAATTGCTCAAAACTGTGAAACAAATTTGCCCCATCACTTGACAGACGCCCCCCTTCAATGTTAATTATGCTTCCCTCTTGTGTAACAAGAGTACCTGTGTCATCGATCGCGGGCGTAATTGATTGGGCGAGAAGAGGTTTTGACGTTGCCAGAAAACCCAGGATGAACCCCAGGAATGTTATAACCAAGCAGGTGTTCGGTGCAGCGATCGCTCCTAACCTGCTATAGAACCGCCATTGCATACACCCAACCATAGCAACCTCTACCGCAATCCGTATTTGTACTTATCTTAAACGGCTGCTAATCGAGGGATTTTTTTATAGGGGACGGTAAAACAGTTAGGGAGTCTAGTCTTGTCGCGATCGCTGGAGCTGCAATCGATCAACAATAATTTAATGTTCATCGGTACAAGTGATGGAATTGTTTCTCTCATCAGCCCTAATCCTGGAAGAAAGTATCGGGGTCAATCCCTGATTCTCGTAGTCGCTCCATCAAAGCATCTAACCGAGCTTGTGCAGCTTTGGCTCGTTGTCTTTCCTGTTCCGCTTTCTGTAAAGCTTGGGCTTTTTGGATTCTTTCCTGTTCAGCTCGTTGTCTTTCCTGTTCAGCTTGCTGTCTTTCCTGTTCGGCTCGTTGTCTTTCCTGTTCGGCTCGCTGTCTTTCCCGTTCCGCTTCCGTCAGAATCCAGTTTCCTTGAGCATCATACCACCGTAACCAGAGGCGATTAATCCCTTGAAACTCTCCCTGCCATAATCCCAAACCTAAGCCTAATTCACTCATCCATACTCGCCCATCGTGTACCTCTACCTCTTGATAATGCGCTCCATTCAATTTAAACGCCCGTAGCTGATTGGTGTAACGACTGAATACGACATAGTAAGGAATATGTAAAATCTGCTCATAAACCTGCCATTTTCGCGGTGGTTTATCTTCAGTGGGAAGCTGACTCTCTTGCCCATTTCCTCCACCTTGTTCCGTCTCAGATTCTCGCCCTTGCGCTTCCCATTCTCCTAAGTCTTCTCTTTCGGTTCCAGGTGAGAGCAATTCCACAACAACAAACGGATTGACGCCCTCCTGCCAAACCACGTAAGACAGGCGCATATCCACATCATCATACAGTCGCGGTACACCGACAACCCCAAACCAATCTGGACGCTTGTACCACAGAGGATGACGCACATCATAGTAAAGGTTCAAGTCGCTGGCATAAAAAATCTGGGAAAGGGGATAGTGGGGAGGGCAAAATGTCAAGCTCAACAATTGCGCTTGCCAATCATGGAATTCGTCAGGCAAACCCGGTTCCTCTGGATCTTCACTGGGAAGATCATACATCGTCGGTAGCGTTTCCCTCGGTGAACAAGGTGGATCGGTTTGAGGAACAGGATAGTTGAACGAAACCATGGACGGAAATTGTTAGGAAAACTGGCTCTATCTTAACAATCCCTACTTATGCACAAGGGCGGGTTTGGTTGTTTAGTTATTGACAATAAGCTAGCGCTAGTTCCTAAACCCGCCCCTACAGTGGCTGACTTCCGTCCCTACTTATGCACAAGGGCGGGTTTGGTTGTTTAGTTATTGGTAACAAGCTAGTGCTGGTTCCTAAACCCGCCCCTACAGTGGCTGGTGTCCGGTTTTGTGGTTCAGTTATTGGTAACAAGCTAGCGCTAGTTCCTAAACCCGCCCCTACAGTGGCGATCGCTAACTGTAGTGACTCGACTGATTTTAACCCTGATCTGGGAAAAAGGTATCGGGGTCAATACCGGATTCTCGCAGTTGCTCCATCAAAGCATCTAACCGAGCTTGTGCGGCTTCAGCTTGTTGTCTTTCTTGTTCAGCTCGCTGTCTTTCTTGTTCGGCTCGTTGTCTTTCTTGTTCGGCTTCCGTCAGAATCCAGTTTCCTTGAGCATCATACCAACGTAACCAGAGGCGATTAATCCCTTGAAACTCTCCCTGCCATAATCCCAAACCCAAGTCTAACTCGCTCATCCATACTCGCCCATCGTGTACCTCTAACTCTTGATAATGGGCTTCATTCAGTTTAAACGCTCGTAGCTGATTGGTATAACGACTGAATACGACATAGTAAGGAATCTGTAAAATCTGCTCGTAAACCTGCCATTTTCGCGGTGGTTTATCTTCAGCCGGAAGCTGACTCTCTTGCCCATTTCCTCCACCTTGTTCCGGCTCAGAGTTTGGCGCTGGGATTACCTGTTCTCCTAAGTCTTCCCTCTCGGTTCCAGGTGAGAGCAATTCCACAACAACGAATGGATTGACGCCCTCCTGCCAAACCACGTAAGACAGGCGCATATCCACATCATTATACAGTCGCGGCACGCCGACAACCCCAAACCAATCCGGACGTTTATGCCACAGAGGATGATGCACATCATAGTAAATATTCAAGTCGCTGGCATAAAAGATCTGTGAAAGGGGATAGTGGGGAGGGCAAAATGTCAAGCTCAATAAATGCGCTTGCCAATCATGGAATTCGTCAGGCAAACCGGGTTCCTCCGGATATTCACTCGGAAGATCATACATCGTCGGTAGCGTTTCTTTGGGTGAACCCGGTGGATTGGTTTGAGGAGCGGGATAGTTGAATGAAACCATGGATGGGAATTGTTAGGAAAACTGGCTTTATCCTAACAATCGCTATTGAGTGTGAGTTGATCGGATCTTCAATACACCAACCGAGCCGTATGAACCCAGATATGCCATGAACCTGAACCCTCTATCCCTATATAATTGGCTCATAAGAATTAACAAAACTTAAGGCGGAATCGGAGAAATAAATGGCACTGATCACCACCGGAAAGACGTTCATTTATTATCCGGGTGCTGGGTTGTCGTGGATTGAGGCTCATTGAGTACAAACACCTCAGGGTCATCAGTGCGACCAACAGCTCCCACTTCCACCCCAATCTCTCTAATCAATCCGTGCAATCAGCGTTTTAGGCAGGTTTACATTTTCCTGCCCGGATCAGTCCCACTCGACGTGCGATCGCCTCTTGTTGAGATACAAAAGGTCCCCATTGTTCTGATTTCTCCTCACCTTCTACTTGAGGGCTGGGAACAATTTCGCATTGTCCATTTTTTTGCTTGACAATATACCAGTTTTGTGTGTCAGACATAGGGACTTAGAACGATAGACTGTGGTATAAAAAACCAATGACCATCACGGACTTTGAGCCGAATCAAGCTGAAACATAACGGGTGTTCCCCCCGATTCACCGCCCATAATCACAACTTTAGCATTGTTGGAACCCGCCAGTTTTTCCATCGCTTCAATTTCCTTTAACCTGAGAAATTGCGGATTAAGAGCCTGAGAGATAACCTTTTGAGCATCTGCCGTCCCTCTCGCTTCAATACGTTTGCGTTCTGCCTCTTGACGCTCTTTTTCTAAGGTAAATTTCATTTGCTGGCTTTCTTGCTCTGTCGCCAGCTTCTGCTGTACAGCCGCTTGCAGCGTTTCCGGTAATTGAACTTCTCTCAACAGAGCCTGATCAACCACAAAACCGAGGGGAGCCAACTGTTCACTGAGCCGTTGACGCAGCTGATTGGCAACCTCTTGTCGTTTCGACGAGTAAATGGCTTCGGCTGGATAGCTAGCGGTCGTTTCCCGCACCAGGGAACGAAATCGGGAAATAATAATGTCTGTTTCCTCTGTGCCAATCGTTTTATACACATCGGCGGCTTTGTTAGGCTCGAGTCTGTACTGAAGAGAGACATCGATGTTAAACGCTAACCCTTCCTGGGATGTCGCTTCGATTGTCTCCTTGATATCTCGCAGTCGCGTGGAAAAATCTTCTACCTCAGCGAATGGGTTAACTAAATGCACACCCGGATTCAGGGGACGTTGAGAGACTTGTCCAAATAATTCAACCACACCAACATTCCCCGCTGGGATAATAATCAGAGTTCTAAAAACGGAAGCAATGACAGCAACAACGCCAACGAGCAATGCCACGGCTCGCACGGTTAAGCTGGTTCGTTTGTCTGGAAATTTGGAACTTGTTAAAAAGACAAGGATTGCCACAAGGGTGGTTAAGAGTGAAGCAATGAATGACATAAGCTTTTGGTTTGAGTGATTGTTTCGTCAGTTCCTGCCTGTTGAACAGCCATCACTGGCGACTTGATACCAATCACTCTGGCTTCACGTTTGAATTCTACGCAGAAGACCTATTTTTGTTACAAAACTTAATAAAAAGGTGTTTCACTGACTCTCCCGTACTGTAAAATAAATTACTTATATAGCATTACGGGCATACGTTAGGACATTACTCTGTTGCCTATTGCCTATTGCCTTTTCACCTAATTTTATTGTCCTAACCTCAATGCGTAGTGCTATACCGTTGCAAGGTTGCCATTTGACTCTTTGAAGGCAGAGGGACGGGTAACTTTTGTACCTTTACCCCATAATAAGAGTTAGAGACTTTATGAAGTAACGTAACAATGCCTAAAGCCATCTGGAACGATACGGTTCTCGCCGAAAGCGACAACTGTCAAATTGTGGAAGGAAACTATTATTTCCCTCCGGACTCAATCAATCAGCAGTATTTCAAGGAAAGCAGTACCCATACAAACTGCCCTTGGAAAGGTCAAGCCAATTACTACACCATCGAAGTTGATGGGCAACAGAATAAAGATGCCGCGTGGTACTATCCTCAAGCCAAAGAGAAGGCGAAAAATTTTGAGGGCTATGTTGCCTTTTGGAGAGGGGTCAAAGTTGAAGCGTAGCTAGGATTGGTTGGTTCTACCAAATCCAGGTTGACTAACCCTTTGATAATCTAGTCCGCCTAGGCGGACTTTATTTATCTTATATGATGTCCGGTAAATCACCCCCAATAAAAACTTCTCCCCATCTCACCCTCACCCCATCTCCCCATCACCCTAATTATGGGTATTCAACCGGACATGATATTACTCAAACTCAGGGGGCCATAAATCCGACACAGCCAACTCCCAATCTGGAAGTAACTCTGGAACTGTAAGTATATCCCCATCTCTCAGAACCAATGGCTGAGTCGCGAGACGATAAACCGTTAAGGTTAACTTATCAGGATCAACCAAGATTCCTACCTGTGTTCCTAGCGTAAGAAATAGCTGAATTTTCTTTGCCAATGGTGGAATCCGATCAGATTTTGATTTTACCTCAACCATTAAATCCGGCACCAGTTCAACAAAATCTCGCTTGCTGCGTTTAAGCCGTTCTGCTCGCACAAAAGAAACATCAGGAGCGCGTAAATCTGTATTCGGTAGGATAAAACCAGCACTTGAACCCGTCACTCGTCCTAGTCGGCGAGGACGAACCCAGTTACCGAGTTGTCTGGCAAACTCTGTGCCAATTTCATCTGATGTATAATCGCATGGACCCATAGCCAATATCTTCCCATCAACTAGCTCTAATTGCCAGTCAGGGTGTTCGGCTTGGACTTTTTCTACATCCGCAATGGTTAGAGACATAAAATCACCTCAGTTTAGAATGTCAGTTGATCATCAATTTTGCCAGTCAGGAGAAATTCATCTTTTTTTCTTCTTCCCCAGCTCCCCCTGCGCCCCTATCCTTACCGTATTGCCTCAACTCTTCTCCCGAATCCACCACGATCGCACAAGGCGAATTTCATCATAACTATAATCCTCACCCAAGTGATCCCGCAGGCTTCTCAGGGAATTAGTGCCAATTTTCTGAATCGCTTGCCAGATGAGCTTTTGCCGTTCTGCTGGCACGAATCGATTTAAATCCACAGGTTGATTCTTTTCGATTAGCTCACTTAAGTGATTAATAATCGTACTGGGAACATACCCCCGTTTTTCAGCAATTTCCTCTACACTCAATCCTTGCTGATATAGTTGTAAGGTTGCCATTTGACTATTGGACGGCAGAGGAACGGGTAACGTTTGCCCCTGACAAAACTCCCGAATTTCTGATACAAACCGCTCTCCGTACTGACTCAACTTGTGAGCCGTTACCCCCGATATTTGGGCAAACTCCTCCAGGGTTTTAGGTTTGATTTGTGCCATTAACTTGAGGCTAGAATCCGCGAAAATAACATAAGGGGGAATCGATTGAGTATCGGCGATTTGCTTGCGTAACTTTCGCAGTCTCTCAAATAACAGTTCAATTTCTGCCATTCTCGGATTAACATTGGATAGCGCCTTTGCCACAGGGGTTTGGGTAATCGCAATATGCACCGAACGTTGCTTGCGAAGCACTTCCCAACTCTGTTTATTCAGCTTCAGTACCCGATACCCATCCGTTGTTTCATCCATTAACCCCTGATGCAGGAGCGATCGCGCCAGCATTTTCCAAGCGTCTACGCTTTTATCCCTGCCAATTCCATAAGTGGAGAGGAGGTGATGTCCATTCTGTTCCACCTTCTTTTTCCGGGAACCCCGCAACACATCAATAATGTGATTCATGCCAAATCGTTCCCGACAACGCGCCACACAGGACAAAAACTTTTGCGCTTCAATTGTCCAATCTTCAATCGGTTTAGGATGACAACAATTATCACAGTTATCGCAATTTCCCTTAAACCGTTCGCCAAAATATCGGAGTAAAATGGTGCGGCGACAATCGGTGCCTTCGGCGTAGTCGCGAATTTGCTGTAACTGTTGACGGGCAACGCGCTGTTCTCTGGGATCAGGTTTTTGATCAATCAGATAATCCAGTCTGGGAACATCACCGGGACTATAAAAGAGGGTACAATAGGCAGGTTCTCCATCGCGTCCTGCCCGTCCTGATTCTTGATAGTAACCTTCTAAATTTCGGGGTAAATCGTAGTGAATCACAAAGCGGACATCGGGTTTATTAATTCCCATGCCAAAGGCAATGGTTGCCACGATGACTTGGACGTCATCTCGAATAAAACGATTTTGATTAATGGCTCGATCGGTATCACGCATCCCCGCATGATAAGGTAAGGCAGAAATGCCATCTTTTTGCAGTCGAAACGCCACTTCTTCAACACTGCGGCGACTGAGACAATAGATAATCCCCGATCCTTTATAGGATTGAACTTTTTTGAAGAGTTGATTATAGCTTTGGCGCTGTTTGGGTTGAATCTCGTAGTAGAGGTTCGGGCGGTTAAAACTGGCAATATGGATACTCGGTTGGCGGAGTGTGAGTTGTTGGACAATATCCTGCTGCACCCGCTTGGTCGCCGTTGCGGTAAGCGCCAGCATGGGAATATCCGGATAGCGTTGGCGTAACTGTTTAATCTGCCGATACTCCGGGCGAAAATCATGTCCCCACGCCGAGACACAGTGCGCCTCATCCACCGCAAACGCCGAAATTCCCACCTGCGATCGCACTTGATCTAAAAAGGGGGCAAATCGCTCTGCCAGTAGGCGTTCTGGGGCTACGTACAGCAGTTTAATCTTACCGTTGAGGATTGCCATTTCTCGCGATCGCACCGCATCCCAACTCAGGGTACTATTGAGAAAGGTTGCCCCAATACCATTATCCACTAAGGCATCCACCTGATCTTGCATCAGCGCAATTAACGGCGACACCACCACCGTTAACCCTGGTTTGAGTAAAGCTGGGAGTTGGAAACACAGCGACTTACCGCCCCCTGTGGGCATAATAATCAGTAAGTCACGGTTCTGAAGCGCTTCTTCAACGATTTGCTGCTGTCCTGGGCGGAAGGTATCATATCCGAAAAACTGTTTTAGGGCGTCCCCCAAGGATTGCAACTGATACATGATGGATGCTGTGGGCGCTTTTGACTCTTCTTGGTATTGTATACCACCCATCGCCTATCCTCGCCTCCTAGTGCAGCTTGGCAAAAATACTTGAGCACATTGATATCGTTACCGAACCTCTTGAGGCGAGTGAGGGCGCGATCGCTCTATTTTATGAAGTTTTGTTACAATGAGGATAAAACTATTGACAAACGGATAAAGATGTCAACGTCTAACACCGAAACCCTAACCCGCTCTACTCAACCAGCCCCATCTTGGCAAATCAAGCTACTCTATGATGGTGAATGTCCCTTATGTCTACGAGAAGTTCACTTTCTCCAAGAACGGGATGCAGGTCGAGGATTGGTGAAATTTGTCAATATTGCCGATGAATCCTATAATCCTGAAGACCATGGCGGGATTGATTATGAAACGGCAATGGGACGCATTCATGCGATATTGCCCGATGGTAAAATCATCAAAGATATTGAAGTATTTCGTACTGTCTACAAGATTCTAGGGATGGGTTGGATATATGCCCCAACTCGCCTACCCATACTCAATGGTTTAGCCAATCAGATTTATAATATTTGGGCAAACTTACGCCTCAAATTGACAGGACGCCCTAGTTTAGCGACCTTAGTTGCCCAACGTCAACAGGGTTTAGAGTGTCAGGATAATCAAAAATGTCGCCTAGAACGTTAATCATAAGTTCAGTCATACTGGGTCATTCATTAAGTGGTAGTGCGGGAACATGTATGAACATGTAGGGGCGGGTTTAGGCACAATTGTAGGGGCGGGTTTAGGCACAATTGTAGGGGCGGGTTTAGGCACAATTGTAGGGGCGGGTTTAGGGAATAAAGTCAGCTATTTACCGATAATGGAACAACAAAACCCGCCCTATCTCACCGATAATGGAACAACAAAACCCGCCCTAGCGGGTTATCATTAACTGGACAATTAAACCAGTCATAATCAGCTTGGCATTGACTTAAAGGTTTGTTGTAGGTGATGCTAGCTTTGATGACGCCAAAGCGCAACGACAAACATTATTCCTCTGTTCCCTTTGAATATTTTGCAGCCCCGAAAAAACTTTAATCTACTCCTGCTACTGGTATGGATTGCCATTGGTGCGGCGTTGCGCTTTACCAATCTTACCCTGAAGTCCCCTTGGACAGATGAGTTTGCAACGCTGGTGTTTAGCTTGGGCAATAGTTTTCAGGCTGTACCCCTTGACCAAGCTATTTCCCTAGAAACATTGTTGCATCCTCTACAACCGAACCCCGAAGCTGGCGTGGGAGTCGTCTGGCAGAAGCTGTTAACTGAGGATCACCATCCGCCCCTTTATTTTATGCTGGCGCATAAGTGGATGCAGTTATTTCCCACTTCAGGAGAGTATATCTCACTTTGGGCGGCGCGATCGCTCCCCGCTTTTTTTGGGGTTCTCTCTATCCCAGCGATGTATGGATTCGGCTGGGTGGCGTTTCGTTCCCCGGTTGTGGCGCAACTCGCTGCTGCAATAATGGCGCTGTCTCCATTTGGGATTTATTTGGCACAGGAAGCCCGTCATTATACGTTAGGTATTATTTGGGTTATTGCGTCCCTTTGTTGCTTCGTTGTGGCGGTACAGCATCTGAAACGCCGGACAATTTTACCAATGGGGGTGGTATTGGCTTGGATTGTGGTGAATAGTTTCGGTATCGCCACCCACTATTTCTTTAGTTTGACTCTTTTGGCGGAAGCCATCGCCCTGATGGGATTGTGGCTGTGGCACTATCGTGTTGGGTGGAAACGAGGGATAAAAATAGTATCCAACGGTAGGGAAACTCCTGTGGAGTCATACCCAGAAAAGAATTTAGCGCCAAAATCTTTAACATGGTGGCGGATTTTGGCAGCGGTGATGGGAACAGGGGTTGGTGGTTTGGTGTGGCTACCTGTGTTACAGGGAGGCTATGAACCCCAGATGGCGGATTGGATGATGCTGAATCGTGAAAGTCTGTTGAGTTGGATTAATCCGATTTTTCAGACGTTGGCGGCTTGGATTACGATGGTGTCGCTGTTACCTGTGGAATCCTCGTCATTGGCGGTTGTGTTGGCGGCTGGGGTGGTGATGATTGGCTTCTTTGTCTGGGTTATTCCCTTTGTCTATCGGGGAGGTAAAACCCTGATGCGACAGGCACAAACGCGCTGGGAGACTGGGGTTTTAGCGGGGTTTGTCTTGAGTGCGATCGCGCTATTTTTTGCTATAACTTATATCTTAGGCAAAGACTTGACCCGAGGCGCACGCTATCACTTTGTTTATTTTCCTGCTGTCATTCTATTAATCGCCGCTGCGTTAGCTGTAATCGGGAAAACGTCTCACCAATTACACAACCTTTCCCTGTGGCGAAACCGGGGTCAAATTGTCGTCGTGATGGTGGGAGTCATGGGACTCTTGAGTGGGATTACAGTAGTCAAGAATTTAGGCTATCAAAAATATTATCGTCCTGATCTTTTCGTGCCAATTATTGAGCAAGCCTCCCCTTTACCCGTTCTGATTGCCACTACCCATAATACTTTAGTTCAAACGGGGGAAATGATGGGAATAGCTTGGGAGTTGAATAAGCATGACTCATCAGCTATCAATACTCCTCAATTTCTCCTGGCTCATCAAGACGAATATCGCTGTGAAGCATCAACCTGTCCCGCCTCAATAACTCTTAAACAAACACTGGCTCAACTACCACGCCCTCTAGATATATGGCTAGTCAATTTTAAAGCGACAGTCGCCGATTTTCCCAACTGTTATGCCGAAGATTTTGCTCAGAATAAGGTATGGGTAGATGGTTATAATTATCAACTGTATCACTGCTTGGCTAATGATCATCAGGGTTCCTCGGCGTCAGATTTGCCGTAATGAGTGGGTGGACAAGAGGTAGCGCTGCTGAGTTTACATGTTACCCGTTCCCGTAATGCTGGCACATCAGCGTTTTATATTAACCTGAAACCCGACCAAAAAACTCCCCAATTTTCACCGCGATCGCACGGCAAAGATGTGGTATAAATTGGGCATTGAGGGGAACGGTTGGGTTGAATGGTGGGGCAGGGTGGGTTTTGCATAACAGTTATTAGTTGGTCTGTTAATTTTGTTCCTAAACCCACCCCTACACTAGATTTTACACCCCGATATCAGCGTTTTATATTAACCTAAAACCCGCTCTAAAAACCTAGCCTATTTTTAGTGCGATCGCACGCCAAAGATGTAGGGGCGGGTTTAGGGACAATTTGTAGGGGCGGGTTTAGGGACTCAATTAGATAGTCACCGATAAATGAACAACGAAACCCGCCCTCCCCACCTCAAAATCAAAAACAAAACCTGCCCTGATCCCAACCCTAATTTATTGCCAGTCTTTTAGTGTTTCTTTGTCCAACGTTCAATCAATAAGTTCAGTCGATTTTACACAATGCATTCCCGCATCAGCAAACCGTTGAAACGCCGCATCAGCTTGTTCCGTAAAATCCGCACCCCCAGGAACCACAACTGGAGACGTGCAATCGTCCAGTAAATAAACCTTCTCGGCTAACTTGGGATCTCTGGATTGAATTTCACCCAGCAAGTTATCCACTGTCCAAGCCACACAATGACTCTTGGCTTGACCAGCAATAATTAATCGGTCAAACTCTAACAATTTTTCCAGAAATGGTGTGTTCTTTTGGGCAATAGGTTGGTCATTCTGGTCGAAAAGAACTTCCGGTTGGAGAACCGAGTAATTTTCAGTCAGCGGATTACTCCCTTTCATTTCAAAACGGGTCTGACTTTGGCGAGCAACATTATGGAATAAACAAGCCTCTTCCACCGCAGAAACCAAGGCGTGACTGATTCCTCCTAGCATGGCATGGTAGGGCCAAATAATTAATGGATATTGGCTATCAAGATTGAGTGTCTTGGCATAATGTAGAGCATAATCTTGCAACCATTGATCATCACCCTGGCGAATCCGAGGCGCAACGGCTGGGTTGATTTTCCACACACCTTTTTCTACATCATCCATGAAGATATTGGTCATTGCGGGGGGATGTTCTCCAGCCTCGTTAATCCAAAATATAGGATGAAAAATTTGCATCGCGGTATGGGTATCCATCGTCGCCGCAATTTCGGTGATGACTCCGAGATTGCGGTAAATAAATTCACACAACCGCACATTGTCATCAACTGCTCCCGTACCCGATTGACCGCCGACAAATAACTCAAAGTCGGGCATACAAAAGGTATTCTGCACATCGATTAACAATAAACCAATCCGAGTCTCATCTTGATGGGCTGGCTGGAGATGATGCTGTTTTGCCCAAGCTTCGGCTTGGTTGACACGCTCTTGATAGGGAACACGCCAGACG
>CAZNNK010000043.1:0-14732 GCA_964574085.1 uncultured Coleofasciculus sp. | reverse complement strand
TATTGTCCTAACCTCAATGCGTAGCGCTATACATGAATAGGCGGTGTGTTACGCTCCGCTAACACACGATTGCGGTTCGGCACACTTACGTTGCTGCCCCCTAATTTTCAATATCTCTATAATTGATAATAAACGCCATTTTGGAGTCTATCGCTAATGCCACTTGCGCCAGCCGAAAAAACAATGTGGGAAACTCCCCCAGAGAAAGATCCCAAGAAAATGTCTGATGATGAGATTAATGCCAAGTATGAGAAACGAGAAAAAAGAATACTCACAGAAATGAATCGTGAGAAGCTGCCCAGTTTTGCCGATGCGCTCAAAAAACCTGGCTATATGGAGATTAGACCATTTTTCCAGCGTAGACCTCGTTGGAATAAAAAAATGCAATCACGCCTAATTGAGTCATTTCTGATCAACATTCCTGTTCCACCTATTATTCTGTATGAAAAGGAATATAACTCCTATGAAGTCATGGATGGTCAACAGAGAATCACTACCATTCAAGATTTTTACGACAACAAACTAGAATTGACAGATTTAGAACTTTGGCCCGAACTGGAAGGACGCACTTATAATCAACTTCCCAAAAAAATTAAGGCAGGGATTGATCGTCGCTCTATTTCATCTATAGTGCTGATCACAGAGTCAGCACCTAATCAGGAAGAAGCACTTTATTTAAAACAGCTTGCCTTTGAACGCCTGAATACCGGAGGAGTAGATCTAAGTCGCCAAGAGGTGCGAAACTGTTTATACTACGGAGACTTTAACAAACTATTACTTGAACTGGCTCAAAATCCTATATTTACAAAAGCCTGGGGAATACCTATTGACGACAAGGAAGAACTTGAGAGAAACAGTTTATACAAAAAAATGGAAGATGTGGAACTTGTTCTTCGCTTTTTCGCCCTGCGACATACTGATAAATTTCATGGAAAACTAGAAGAGTTCCTTGACAAATATATGATTAAAAGCTTAAATTTTGCCGAAAAAGATATTGCTATGTTGAGAAACATATTTTTGAAAACAATTGACATTGTTTATCGGATCTACGGAGACAATTTATTTAACCCCAAACCCTTTGAACCTCGAAATATGAATTTTCAGAATCAGGCATATAAAACTTATTACGAAGCTGTAATGGTAGGGTTTAGCAATCATTTAGATAGTGAGGATGTCTTAATTGCTCGGAAACAAAAAATAATTGAAGCAACCCAAAAACTCTTTGAAGAAGACAAAAATAGGCTTTTAACAGGTAAAGGAAAAGCGAAAGCGGATATTCAGAAACGACTGGAACTATTCGATGATATGCTTAATCAAGTCATCAACGAATAAGTCATGATGTTTCAGGAGCTTCTGAAGACAGTACAGAGAAATATTTCGACTGTCCGTTCTATTATCCAAGTTAACGAAAAACTTATAAGAGCTGCTTTTGGAGATAAGAGTATAATCCCACAGGAATGGGGAACGGAAGCAGACTCTATCATTGCCCAACTAACACAAGATGCTCCAGAAGCAAGGGACTGGCGAATTTACGATCATTGCGCTGTAGTAACACGGTTATACGCTATTTATGAACGTTTTGTTGAAGACTTAATTCGAGAATGGATACAAGTTCTGCCAGATTTATTTCCAGTTTATGCAGATTTGGAAGAGAGGATTTGTAATACACATCGAATAGGTGTAGCCCGGTTACTGTTGGATATAACAAAAAATAGATTTGGACATCTTTCTGTTGAACAGGTTATTAGAGGATTATTTTATGGAGCTAGTGGTACGGGAGACAAATATGAACTACTCCCAGATGCATTTCTATTGCACGAGCAAAACTTACGGAAAGATACTTTAGATAAATTATTCGCTGATGCTGGTATTTTCAATGCTTGGAGCTGGGTTGAGAAGCATAGAAAAATTAAGCATTTTGTTGAAGAAGTTCGAGGGAGTGAAAATACAGCAGAGGGAGAACTAAATGAACTTATTGACTATCGAAATGATGCTGCCCACGGTGCTTTCATCGATACTATATTAAGTTCAAATGCACTGCTAGAATTATGTGATTTTGTTGAAGCGTTGTGTCAAGCGCTAGCTGAGTTAGTCACTTGTCAAATCATTAAGCAGCAAATATTAACAGGTCAGGCTCAAGAAATTGGTCGAATTACGGAGTGGTTTAAGAAATCAAAAGCGGCAGTCGCCAAGGTAGAGGAAACAAATTTATCAGTGGGAACAAGTGTTTTTCTGATGGGCGAAGCCTACTGTCAATTAGCCACGATTCAAAGTATTCGCATTAATGATGCTGATCAGGAGTCAGTACAGACAAGCCGTGGCATGGAAGTGGGATT
Organism: uncultured Coleofasciculus sp.; assembly: GCA_964574085.1. Lineage (GTDB taxonomy): Bacteria > Cyanobacteriota > Cyanobacteriia > Cyanobacteriales > Coleofasciculaceae > Coleofasciculus. The sequence goes on along the minus strand of CAZNNK010000043.1, from coordinate 12,396 downwards.
AAAGTTTGATATCGAAGCCCGAAAAAAATTGTGTTTATATGTGGTCAAATAAGCGAGGGTGAGCCTGTCAAAATAGGACAATTTGGAAAAGGGCGATCGCGACACAAATCTCAAACCAAAAGAGCGGGATTATTCTCTGATTAATAAATTAATGAGTCATATCGCCGCCCGTCGATCATCTCAGTTATTGTAAAATTTAGCTAATAGCACATTCTCTTCAGACTATGCCAAAATCGATGATATGTTTCACCAATTTTGAGCAATGACTTGGTCTTCTGGACAGAAGTTGCATGGCAACAATTATATTCTGGAAAAAGAATTAAAACGCGGACAATTTAGCGTTACCTATCTGGCGAGCGATCGCAAAAAACATCAATGGGTGGTTAAAACCCTGAGTGATCAGCTAATCCACGACTTCAACCAACCAGAAGTCGATCAAATTCAGGAAACTTTTTTGTGCGAAGCGGTAAAGCTGGTAAAATGCCGACATCCTCATCTGGTGCAAGTTATAGAACCATTGGTCGAAGGACATCAGGTTGGCATTGTCATGGAGTATCTGGATGGTGTCGATTTAGCCAGCCACGCCCAAAAGGGTTTACCAGAATCAGAAGCGCTGCTTTATATTCAACAAATTGGCGAAGCGCTGAAAGTGATTCACGAGGCGGGGTTAATTCATCGAGATGTCAAACCCAGTAATATTCGATTACGCACCGATAACCAAGAAGCCGTGTTAATTGATTTTGGGTTAGCGCGAGGATGTGAGGATGCGTCAACAACGGTTGATACCCATACAGCCGATGGGTTTGATGCCCTAGAGCTTTATAATGTGGATACTCCCCTAGGAGCTTATACGGATGTTTATTCATTAGCGGCAACGCTATACTTCTTAGTTACGGGAGAAATTCCGCCCAAGGCAATGGATCGCTGTTTGTCGAAAGCGCGATTGATTCCACCCAAACAGATTAACGAACAAATTAGCGATCGCACTAATGAAGTGATTCTCATCGGAATGGCGCTACAGGTTGATGAACGTCCCCAAACCGTACAGGAATGGCTGGATTTACTGGGATTGCAGCGTCAAATTCCTGGATCAAAACGCCAGAAGTCACCCATGATTTTAATCGGTGCAATTATCGCCATCGTTGGTGTGTTAGGTTTAATTGCGGCTTGGTTCTTGTTCAAACCGACAGCCATCCCTCAACAACCCACACCTGTGCAAACGCCAGTCTCGTTAATTCATACGCCTGTCAATAGCACTTCCCCCATCACCTTTTGGTCAAACGGTTAACGGACACCCTCCGTCTTCATCAGGGAGGATACAAAGTTCGCTTAACTAACCCCCTTTATCCCTTGGGTACTTTTTCTGTGGCATCTTCTGCCCTCTGCCTGATTATATTTTTTTAACCAGGGTTTATTTTTTTTAAGAAAACTGGACATTGGTACCATACCTGTCAAACTGAATAATATCTCTACGTTGGAGGAGAGTTGGCAGTGGAGTATGAAATTCGCTACAAGCCAGCCTTTGCCGCTATTTTCCTGACACTCAATCCCGGTGACAGAATCACGGCAGAAGCAGGTGCGATGACCAGTATGGATGGTAGACTCACCGTGAAGACGGAGTTTTCGGGTGGCTTTATCCCAGGCTTACTGAAAAAGTTCTTTGGCGGAGAATCGTTATTTGTTAATACATTTCATAATCAAACGCAACAACCCTTAACTTTGGTTCTCACCCAATCCACCATTGGTGACATTGTTGGTGTGGACTTGCGCGGAAATTCCCTCTGCTTTCAACCCGGTGCTTATATTTGCCATACCCCTGGCGTCAAACTGGGGGTGAGGTGGGCGGGTGTGAAGAGTTGGTTTTCTGGAGAAGGATTGTTCAAACTCCAAGTGAGGGGTCAAGGGAAGGTATTTTTTGGTGCTTATGGTGGATTGACGAAAAAGCGGGTTAATGGTGACTTTGTTGTCGATACGGGTCATTTAGTCGCCTATGAACCGACGATTCAGATGAATGTTGGTTTAGCCGGCGGTTTATTGGGTTCGATGACTTCTGGTGAAGGATTTATTAATCGACTGACGGGGACAGGAGAAATTTATCTCCAATCTCGCAGTATTAGTGGTTTAGTCAGCTACTTACAATCAAAAGTACGTTAATATAACAATCTAAATTTTTTAACAATGAATATTGAACTGTTGCATCAACCCGATAGTGCGATCGCGCGTGTGGTTCTGGAGGCGAATGAAGAGTTAGTGGCGCAAGCTGGCTGTATGATTGCCATGAATGGTTCTATTAATGCCAGTACCACGTTGCGCCAGGGAAAGGGGGGCGGGATTTTGGGCGGACTCAAACGGATGGTGGCGGGAGAGTCACTATTTTTAAGTGTATTCCGTTCACCAATTGCGGGGGGAGAAGTCTTTCTCGCACCTAAACTCATGGGTGATCTTCTCGTCTATGAGATGAAGGGTAAAGAGTTAGTGGTTCAGGCGACATCCTATTTGGCTAGCGAGTCCGGGGTTGATATTGATATCGGCTTTCAAGGGTTGAAATCACTGTTTTCGGGTGAATCCATTTTTTGGTTGAGTCTTAGCGGTTATGGGGTTGTCTTATTAACCTCATTTGGCGGAATTTATAAAATACCTGTCAATGGGGAATATGTTGTCGATACAGGTCATATTGTCGCCTTTGAAAAAAGTCTAAATTTTGATATTACCAAAGCCGGATCGAGTTGGCTAAGTGCCTTTTTAGGCGGAGAAGGACTGGTTTGTCGATTTAAAGGACAAGGAAATGTCTATTGCCAAACTCACAATCCGGGTGCGTTTGGTTCTCAGGTTGGTTCTCAACTCCCGCCGCGATGAGCGGGTTGAGGTTAAGTTTTGTCCCTTCCGAGCAAGTGGACTTAAATGGTGGGAAAAATAAATAAAGGATAAATCATCATGAGTCAGCAAATTTCTTATAAAATAGAGCATTCACCGTCTTATGCGTCTTTGGTGATTCACTTGAAAACCAATGAAACGGTTTTAGTTGAATCTGGTGCTATGGCAGCTATGGATACCTGTATTAAGATGAAGTCCAGGGCTAAGGGTGGCTTGATGAAAGGACTGGGGCGAATGGTAAGTGGTGAGTCCTTTTTTATCAGTGAGTTTACCGCTGAAGGCAAATCAGGACAATTGTATGTTTCCCCTGGAGTCCCCGGAGATATTTGTCACTATTACTTGCAAGGGAATGGCTTAATGATTCAATCCTCTGGATTTGTCGCCGCCAGTCCCACGGTAGAGATAGATACCAAGTTTCAAGGGTTTAAAGGATTTTTTAGTGGCGAGTCCTTGTTTTTAATTCGGGCAACTGGAGTCGGGGATATTTGGTTTAGTTCCTATGGGGCAATTGTGGAAATTCCTGTGGCTGGGGATTATGTGGTCGATACCAGTTATATTGTGGCATTTGAAGATACGTTGAATTATAACGTAGAAATGTTGGGCGGTTTATCGTTTCGTGGATTAAGAACGGGGATTTTGGGGGGTGAAGGATTAGTTTGTCGGTTTAATGGAGAAGGGCGGTTATGGGTGCAGTCGCGAGAACTCTATAGTTTAATTAATTTCTTAAATCCCTTCCGCCCGACGAAGAGTAATAATTAGTATGTAGTGAGCGCTTTAGCGCTTCTAGGCACTAAAGTGCCGACTACATACGTACATACATAGGTACATACGAGTCAGACTATTATGTATGAATATCGCCGACTAACACCCACACAACGAGCTGAATTGGTTCAGCAACGTTTATCTCGTGGTTATCCACCTCACGCGCCGCCCCATGTTGTGACTGACAAGGAATTGTATCTCTTAACAGCAGCTTGTTATGAACACAAGTGCCATGTTAAGGATGAATATCGCCGCCAAGAGTTACTCAATTTACTATTTGATACGTTCGTAACTGCTGGCATGGAAATCCGCGCCTGGGTGGTTGTGCCAAATCACTATCATCTCCTGGTACATCTGACTAATTTTGATGAGTTGAGTCGCTTATTTCGCTTAGTACATGGTCGTACTTCTTATCAATAGAATCGGGACGATAATGTCACCAGTCGTAAGGTGTGGTATCGTTATAGCGATCGCGCTATTCGCTCAGAACGACATTATTTTGCTGCTTTAAACTATCTCCATTACAATCCAGTTAAACATGGCTGGAGTCACTCTCCTTATGATTGGCGTGAAAGTAGCGTTCATTGGTATCTGGCACATTTCGGACGCCAGTGGTTGAGAGATGCGTGGATTGAATATCCTGTACTTGACTACGGTAAGGATTGGGATGATTTTGAGCAAGATGGTTATTAATTAGAGCGCTAAAGCGCTCACTACGAACGAATTTTCTATGTCTAATGCTCCAACGAATCGCAATCCGCCGCCGAGTAATCGCCAACTCCTAATTTTATTGGGGCTATTTATCGGTTTTATTGTGGCGGTTCTCTGGATGTTGAATCTGCTGGTGAATGGTTTAATTGGAATGATTCCGCTGAGTGTGGAACAAAAATTGGGGGCGGTAATTGTCCCAGCTTATGAGAAACAAGCTAAACCGTCCCCAACTCAAGATACTCTGAACCAATTATTAGATCGTTTGGAGCGAGAACTTCCTGCTGAACAACAAAAAGCGCGGGATTATCAGGTGCTGTATTTGCCAGAGTCTACGGTGAATGCGATCGCGTTACCGGGAGATGCTATTGTTATTTATCAGGGTTTACTGGAACAGGCAGAGTCTGAGAATGAATTGATGATGGTTTTAGCCCATGAATTGGGTCATTTTGCTCACCGGGATCACCTGCGGGGTTTGGGGCGAGTGTTGGTGGTACGGGTAGCTTTAGCCTATTTCTTCGGAGATGCGGGAGCCTTACAATCAGCGGCTTCGGGGGCGGTGGAAGCCATTGCGCGATCGCAGTATTCTCAGTCTCAGGAAAAGGAAGCGGATGCCTTTGGTTTAATGTTATTATATGACGCTTACGGTCATGTCGCCGGAGCCACAGACTTTTTTGAACGAATGAGTGAGAAATCCGGAGCCAATTTTGCCTTTCTGTCAACCCATCCCGCACCGAAAAAACGGGTGGAAGAGTTGGAGCGTTTGATTGAAAAGCAAGGGTATGAAATCGGGACGCGATCGCCTTTACCAAAAACCTTGAAATGAACGATAAGTAGTGTCGTGGCACACCTAAAATGGTAGATTAGAATTGTAGGGGCGCAAGGCTTGCGCCCAGTTTATAAACGCCAAATCTATTCCACAATTTTAGCTGTGTCAGTCCAGTAGTCGAACAAAATTAAAGTTGATGGTTTAGATTATAAAGGAACAGGGAACAGATATTGTTCGCGTTTATACTCTTTAATTCAAAGTACATCAATTTGAATAAATACCTGCACGACTCACAGCATAATCCGATAGCATTGGTGCATCAGATCCGACACAAGCGGCAAATTCCTCCGCTAACTGATCGGCGATGAATTCAAACTCATCATTTGATGGTGATGGTTCAGATGCTTGCTTTAGCAACCTTTCCACTGTGGGAGAAAAAGCTTCAGCTAATAATTGGCGCATCTCTGTAGCGTCATGACGGACAAGACTTTCCCTTAGTTTTGCTTCCACTTCGGATGAAAGTTCAAGTGTAATTCTGATCATATTTTATGTCAGGTAGGTAAGGCGTACCAGATTTCATTTTAACGGATCAAATTAATTGAGCCAAATGTTTCAGGATGCTTAAGACACGATACAACTCATTCTCTCGTCGGCGCAGCACAAATTCATCCGATAAAGCGTACTGAGGGGTTTCTCCGTGAACTAATTTTGCAAACAGGAAATGACCCCCATTCGTTAACAGACCAAATACAGGTTTTTCCGGATTAGGTGTTCCTAGCATATAAGCCAAGAGTTGAGCCATTCCCGCTTCTAAACTAATTCCTGCCCGTTTCGTTTCAATTACCATTAACCAAAACTGCTCTTTTAAAACTAAAACATCAATGCGTCCTTCGATAATTAAGCCATCTTCATCGTTTAAAGCAATGGTGATTGATTTTTCCGGTTTTACAGTAAACGGCGATAGATAAAATCCAGCGATGAATAGCAAGGGATGAAGAACCGCCATCCTGATCGCATTTTCGGCGAATGGAGGTTTCTTGAGTAAATTCAGATATCCGGCTTTCAGTCTATCTAATGATTCTTTTTCCCATGCGCCAATCTCTGGTAAGTTATCTTGCCATTCCCGAAAAAATTGATCATCGACGATTTCTTGTAAACCAAAACTCGATTCTAATTCATCGATTTGGAGAGTGGAAGCCTGAACAGTTTGAGTCATTAGTGCCGCTCTTGACTTGTCCTAGCGGTTGCCTAAGATATAAGTACAATAACTTAATTTGATGATTTTAGAGCAACATATCGGGAAAAATTAGGCAAGATAAAAAGAGTAGCCGCTAACAGCAAAACTCTATGAAACCACTCACAGGTCCGCGCACACCCCGATATCTGAGAATTTTCCGGATCATCAAGCTGATTTTTCGCCCCTTGGACTACCTAGAGAATTATGCTCAACGGTATGGAGATATGATCAAAATTGGCGGGGATAACACTCCTCCCTTTGTCTATGTCAGCAATCCCCAGGCGATTAAAGAGATTTTTACGGCTGATCCAGAGTTATTTGAATCGGGTCGAGGAAATGGGGTGTTACGCTATTTACTAGGAGATAACTCCCTAGTTTTACTGGATGGTGAACCCCATCAGCGCCAACGCCGCCTGCTGATGCCTCCCTTTCATGGCGATCGCTTGCGAGAATATAGTCAGCTTATTTGCGATATTACGGAAAGGGTAACGGCAGAATGGACAGTGGGTCAACCGTTGATTATCCGTAGCTATACCCAAGAGATTACGCTGCGGGTGATTTTACAAGCTGTGTTTGGCTTGAATCAGGGAGAACGTTACACCCAACTAAGACGCCTGCTGAGTACCCTTCTGGCATCCTTTGACTCTCCTCTCAGTTCCACTCTGCTGTTTTTCCCTTGGCTGCGACAGGATTGGGGTGCATGGAGTCCATGGGGGTATTTTTTGCAGTTAAAGCAACAGATCAAACAGTTGATTTTTGATGAAATTCGCGAACGTCGAGAGCAAGGGGATGAGTCGCGAACTGATATTTTAACCTTACTTCTATCGGCGCGAGATGAAGCAGGAGAGCCGATGACGGATGAGGAATTACATGATCAGTTAATGACACTTTTAATTGCGGGTCATGAAACAACAGCGTCTGCATTGGTTTGGGCGTTGTATTGGATTCATTATTTGCCAGACGTGCGTCAAAAGCTACTTGAGGAATTAGAAACCTTGGATGCAGAGGGCGATCCAATGGCAATTTCTCGGCTTCCCTATCTGACAGCCGTCTGTCAAGAAACCCTGCGAATTTATCCCATTGCTCCGAGTACCTTCATTCGGATTCCCAAATCCCCCATGGAAATCATGGGATATCAATTTGAAGCGGGTACAGCGTTGATGCCTTCTATTTATTTAGTCCATCATCGGGACGATATCTATCCCCAACCCAAGCAATTTAAACCGGAACGTTTTCTAGAACGGCAATATTCCCCTTACGAATATCTGCCTTTTGGTGGCGGGAACCGTCGCTGTATTGGTTCAGCATTGGCACTATTGGAAATGAAGCTGGTGCTGGCGACTGTTTTGTCACAGTTTGAACTGGCATTAACCGATAATCGTCCAGTGAAACCGATGCGTCGCGGTTTAACGATCGCGCCTCCTGGCAACCTGCGAATGGTTCCCAAGCAGCGTCAGCAACAGAAAGCCCCAGCGATGGTGTAGATCATGCCATAAAACCGACTATCATTCAAATAATACAACCTGGAGAAAGCGATGAGCATACAACTGGATGGTCCCAGTGGATCGGAGATAATCCATAAACTCCAGATAATCCGTTGGATTTTCAACCCCTTCGATTGTTTGGAGAACTACACCCAACGCTATGGTGAAACCTTTTTCGCCTGGAAAGGCGCATCACCCCCCATCGTTTATTTCACCAATCCCCAGGCAATTCAGCAAATCTTCGCGGCTGATTCAACCCATTTAGAATCGGCGAGTGGGAATGGAATTATGCAGCCTATAGTTGGCGAAAACTCCATGATTTTACTGGATGGTAATCGTCATCAACGTCAACGTCGTTTACTGATGCCACCGTTTCATGGCGATCGCATGCGTACTTATGGTGAGGTAATTAATACCATTACTGAACAAGTCATCAGTCAGTGGCAAATTGGTAAACCCTTTTATGTCCGTTCGGCTACCCAGGAGATTACACTGCGCGTAATTCTCAGTGCGGTTTTTGGTTTGCATGAGGGAGAACGTTATCAGGAACTCCGGCAACTTTTCAGTTCGATGCTTGATTCTATTGCCTCTCCCTGGACTGCCCTATTCCTATTTTTTCCGTCACTACAATGGGATTTAGGGGCGTGGAGTCCTTGGGGACGTTTTATGCGTAAACGGCGGCAAATTGACCAACTTTTATTTAAAGAAATTCGAGAACGTCGGGAAACTGTCGATCACAGTGGCGAAGATATCCTCAGCTTACTCTTGAGTGCGCGAGATGAAGCGGGTGAAGCCATGAGTGATGAGGAATTACGAGATGAGTTGTTGACGCTATTATTTGCAGGTCATGAAACAACGGCTTCGGCATTAGCTTGGGCATTGTACTGGGTTGATCATCTCCCATATGTTCAAGACAAACTCTTAAGTGAACTGGCAACGTTGCCTGCTGATGCTGACTCCAACACCATTACTCGATTACCTTATTTAACAGCCGTGTGCCAGGAAACGCTACGGATTTATCCCATTGCGTTAAATCCGTTTATGCGAATTGTTAAATCTCCCATCGAAATTATGGGTCACACCTTTGAGTCAGGGACAACACTCCTGCCTTCGATTTATTTGACTCATCAACGGGAGGATATTTATCCCGAACCGAAACGGTTTAAACCGGAACGTTTTTTAGAACGACAATATTCTCAGTACGAGTATTTACCCTTTGGGGGAGGAACTCGTCGCTGTATTGGGTCAGCCCTTGCTCTATTTGAGATGAAATTGGTGTTAGCCAAGATTGTATCGCGTTGTGAACTAACCTTGGCAGATAATCGTCCAATTAAGCCAACTCGTCGGGGTTTAACCGTTGCGCCACCGCCAACCATGCGGATGAAAGTCACGCAGTTTCGGACTCAGAAAGCACCTGCGATGGTTTAATATAATTTGATGCCAATTCCCGGCTGAATTGTGCAAGGATTCAATTAATTGACTGCTAATAATGGGGGGTTCGTCGAACAAGTGACTTCTGTTAACTTAGCTTGAGCTAATTCTAAATCGTAAGGGAACGGTGGTTTGATCGGCTGATAATCCCGTTCATGAGGTGTGCCATGACGCAAGACAGCATTCACCACCACACAAGTTTCGGAACTGAGATTAATTGCACTATGAACAATTCCGGCGGGGACTTTTACGACTGTTGGCTGGGAGTCAATTAAAGGAATATAATCATACTGACGATTTCTTAGCACCACCAAGACAAAACTTCCCCGCACTACTAAAAGTTGATCGGTTTGAAATCGGTGAACAAATAGATCTTCCACGGTAGCAGGTGGAATCTGCACCAGCATGGTTTCGTGACTCGATTGGGGGGTATAAAAATCGACTGTTCCGCCTTTGACTGATTCCAAGGGACGAACTTCGATGTTGTTGATTAAACCCATGACCACTATCCCTCTTTATTTATCTCTATTTTTAATATAGAGGAGAACTATGTTAATTTTTGTTGCTAAATTGACAAAATGTGACAAATCATGATAAATGTCCTTTTTTGCCCAGGCGACTGGAAGTCACGGCTACACAAACTTGCGTCCGCCTGCGCGGACTGGATAGCCTCCCGTGAGTAGCGGGTCCAGTCGCTCAAGGATCATTTTCCAGCTAAAGCCTGGAAACGAGAATCGGTAAGGGTTTGACCTATTTCCTAGGCTTGTTTACCGTTTTGAGCAATTCAGCAATAGACTTAAGCTGAGTTTGAGAGAAATACGCCATTGCCAGAATTACAGCCACCGCCACTCCGCCATACACCATCAGGGAGCTGATATTCCCGGATTCAGGAGGTAGAGGCGGGTCAGGGGAAGTCACTGTAACCAGAATGACTTGTTCTTTGTTATTATTAGACATGGGTATACTGTTCCTATTACGCATGGGTATCCTTTGGTCTTTCCAGACCATAAATAACGAATAAACAACTCAAAGAGCGTCACGGGTTCCCGCCAGTCGCTCAACTGAATTTGTAAGCAATCGAGAGCGTCTCTAGTTCCAGCTAGGGGCGCTCAACTGCTTATATGGCAAGGATAGCACGCTCTTTAAAAAATATACAATAAAATTGACGTACTTTTTAGTTGAGTACGTCAAAGATGACATACAATGGAAACATCCAGGTTGAACAACGGTGTGAGTAGGAGCAATTCATGAACTCAGATCTTGAACCCGCGAAGGCGGGTTTCGTTTGTGTAGTTGCGGTTTCAACCGCTCTCTTGAGGTGGTTATCGAGGGGGTTAGTAATATGAAAGTATCTCGTTTTACCCCTAGTTTGATGCAGCATGAAGATTTAGAAGCCATCTTTGTGCAACGTCATCAGTTAGCCGAGGATATTGTGGAACGCATTAGCGATAGTGTGCTTACCCTGTCACCGCATCACACCTTGCTAATTGGACCACGGGGTATTGGTAAAACCCATTTAGTTTCGCTGGTGTATCACCGAATTCGCAAGCGGGAAGCGTTGCAAAATCACCTGTTAATCGCCTGGTTACGAGAGGAAGAATGGGGCGTTACCTCCTTTCTGGATTTGCTGTTGCGGATATTTCGGGCGCTTCAGGAAAATGATGGAGATTTTGCCAAAATTCAGATAAAGGGGGGGCGAGAAGGGTTAGCCAAGCGGGTTGAATCGCTTTATGAATTATCGCCAGATGAAGCGGAACAGGTGGGGACAGAATTATTAAAGGAAATCATCGGAGAGAATCGCTTACTCCTACTGATTGAAAACCTGGATGATATCTTTTCTGGGTTGGGTAAAAAAGGACAAAAACAACTCCATGCTTTTTTGCAAGAGAATCCCGGCTGTACAATTTTAGCAACGTCCCAGAGTTTATTCGATCAGGTAAAAAAAGAGAAATCACCGTTTTATAGGTTTTTCCACATTGATCACTTAGAAGATTTAACCGTTGAAGAAGCGATACAATTATTAGCCAATATTGCCAGAGTTAGAGGCGATCGCGAATTAGAGTCGTTTATCCGACAGCCAAGGGGACGCGATCGCATCGAGGCGGTTCATCATCTGGCTGGGGGAAATCACCGGGTTTATGTGATTTTCTCAGAGTTTCTCACCCGCCAGTCGTTGGATGAATTAGTGGAACCGTTTATGCGGATGCTGGATGATTTGACCCCCTATTATCAGGCGCGGATGGCGTATCTGTCGCCGCAGCAACGGAAGATAGTGGAATTTTTATGCGATCGCCGCCATGCAGTTCCCGTCAAAGAAATTGCCCAGCGCTGTTTTCTGACGCATCAAACCACATCCAGTCAGCTTAAGGATTTGCGGGAGAAAGGGTATGTTATGTCTGACGCGATCGGGCGGGAGTCTTTTTATGAGATGCGGGAAACCTTGATGCGTTTTTGTCTGGAAGTGAAGAAGAAACGAGGTGAACCGATACAGTTATTTGTGGATTTTTTACGGATTTGGTACACGAAGGAAGAATTGTTACAGCGATTAGGAGTAACCAATGATAATCTCCAGTATCAGCAACGCTTAAAACCACTCCCCTCTAATGCTGTTCTAGAACGAGAATATATTCTTCATGCACTTCAAGCGATGGACAATGAAGATGAAGATCCTCGTATCGCCGCGTGTTTGCAAGAGTATGGGGATTGTTTTGAGAAGGAAGATTATGTTACTGCTTTAGAATTAGCAGAGAAACTGGTGAAAATTCGCGGTCAAGCAGAGGATTGGTTTAAACGCGGATTGTGCTTGAGCAATCTTCAACGCTATGAGGAAGCGTTGGTATCTTTTGATCACACAATTGAGCTTGACCCTAATTATGCATCAGCTTGGAGCAATCAGAGCTATGCGCTGGGTAGGTTAGGGAAATATGAAGAGGCGATCGCTTGTTTCGATAAAGCCATTGAAATTAATCCTGAGAACTACACAGCTTGGAATAACCGGGGTAATGTGCTGTATAAGTTAGGGAAATATGAAGAGGCGATCGCTTGTTTCGATAAAGCCATTGAAATTAATCCTGAGAACTACACAGCTTGGAATAACCGGGGTAATGTGCTGTATAAGTTAGGGAAATATG
>CAZNNK010000042.1:1680-14786 GCA_964574085.1 uncultured Coleofasciculus sp. | reverse complement strand
CCGAATTTGTACTTCTTCATCTGAACTGAGGCTGGGATAGGATAACAATTCAATTTCAGTAATCACTGACACAAAATATTGTCCTGACGGTAATGGGTTCGTTAAACGCCCGCCTAAGAAGTACAAAACTACATTCGTATCCAATACAATTAAATTCTGCGTCAATGCCACTCATCCCTCATTTGCTGCTGATACTCCAAAGGGTCTTGAGTTAATTGAATCACACCTGCATACTGGTTTAAATTCAAGTCTTGTTTTTGTTGTAATTGATAAGCCTCTAATAATTGCTCAATTTTCTGCCAGTCCTGATAATCAATCAACACCGCAACAGGACGCATCGCTTCATCAGTGACAATTTTTTTCTTAAAACTGAGCATAATAGTCCGCTTTATACTAACATCTAACGTTTCTATGGTAGCTCCAAAGCCAAAACCTTGTAGAGACGTTGCATGCAACGTCTCTACAATCGGAACATAACTTCCCGTCAATCTTCCTGATCACTCTCAAGGAACTCACCCAAATACAACCGGATCAATTCTGCTGCTGCACTCGGATTAATGCTATGAAGTGCCTGTGCAATTTCTGCAACCGTTTCAGCGGTGGGATCTGTAAGTTCGTGATACCAACGGTAAACAACAGAACGTCTTACTCCCAGCGCTACCGCCAGTTTGTTCTGACTGATGTTGTAATTCTCTAGTACCTGCTTAAGGGCTTTACCGACTCTTCCCATACTCTTAATCGTGTCAGAGCCTCACGAGCAAGTAAATGACTACATTTATATAGCCATCGTGTATGATCAGAATGACTACATAAATATAGTCATCAGGTCGCAACTCAAAATCAGGTGAACTCAAATGCAAGCGTACTTTGTGCCGAATGACAATCAATTACCCTCTGCTGAGGTTTCTATTCAGGCTTCTAGTGATCCCGTTTCCGGGAAAGAATTTATTAAAGTGATGGTTATCGGTTCCCGTAAAGGGATCAACAGCATTATCAAAACGCTGCATCGCTTACGGTTTGCCGAGGTGAGGGAATGGAGTCCACCGATTCCTTATGGTGCTTCGGGAGAAATGATGAGTCTATTGAGGCGACAGATCATGGTAGATTGAATCCTGGGTGTGATTCCCTGGCGTGATCGCTTGACTTCACAGGCTTTGGGGAGGGTATGCGGAAGAGGCGACGCTGGGCAATTTCAGTTTTTGATCAAGGGCTAGTTTTATTGAGAGGTTATCGCTAACTATCATAGGGTACGGCAATGCTGTACCCCTACTGAATCAATTATTACAGATGCTTCATTTCGTTCCTCCGCTTTACTCCGGACTCCACTCAGCATGACAAATTCTACCTTAGACTGCAACTTGGTATCAGGTTATTTAAGGGATAAAAATACGCCCTATTCCCATGTAGTTTTCAATGTCCAGTAAAATCTCAATAATACGGTCAGCACATCGGCTGCGATAGTTCGGTTCACGACTGAAACGGTCAAGATTTGCCATCGTCACAACTGGCAATGAATCAGGTGTATTGTCTTCACGAAGCACTTGTTCTAGTGAATCTTCTCCTTGCATATTTCGATTAGCCGTCAACAAAATCATCTGATTTTCTTGAGCGATTCGCCATACAGTGCGATCATTGCTATCGGTTGGCAATTCAATCTCTTTGAAAGTGATGAAGCGGATCGGAATCAGATCCAACCAACCTTCATTAGCAATTTTTCCTAAGAGAATAACACCATATCTTTCCAGATGATGGTCAATCAGAAAATTCATGATTCTGCTGCATTTCTTGCTTTCTGCGCTTGCAGCTTTTCCCAGAGAGCTTTTTGGCTAGGTTTAGGGGGTGTGGCTGCGATACGAGCCAAGTGGTCACGATTACGTTCTTCCCAATAGTGTTGAATTTCCTGTGCCTTTCTCAAAACGTCCTGATATTCAGCTTCTACCTCAGCCCGATGAGTCTCAATGTAAGATAAAGCTAAGTCAAGTTGTTCTTCTTTCAGAGGTAGCCAGTTTAAGATTAAGTTTGGGGGGCGTCCTACTCTAAGATGATCCATGACATCATAGAGAGTGATGCGTGTTCCCGCTAACGTGAGTCCACGTTCCGTGCGGATGATCCCAGCTTGTCTATCCGATCGCAGAGTCATAAGTGTACCTTCTTTTGCGACTAACTCTATATTACTGTTCCTCAAAAAACACAACGATTCTCTACTAAACAGCCGCTTTTTTGATCAAAGACGGGTTTTGTTGAGAGGTTATCGCTAACTATCATAGGGTACGGCAATGCCGTACCCCTACCCAATCAATTATCCCTGAGATGGGGTAGGGGCACTTCGACTATCGTGCCCTGATATAAGTTCAGGGTTAAAATCAGACGAGAATCACCTTGGCTATCGTCTGTTATGCCAATTACAGACAGCGTTTGACGAACTGAGGGATCAGGAAGGCGATCGCACGCTTGCAACTCCGTAGCCTGTATAAGGACGTTTATAACTGGGATGTATAGCAACCGCCGTAGCGGTTAGGACACATCATTTATGTTCCAGACGTTGCATTTTAGTCTCTACAATGATGCCGAAAGTCCTAATCGATGTGTCTACTGCTATAAGTTAGGATTGATGATTTCTATACCGGGAAACCCAAGGGATCGGCTAGCTAATTTGTAGTCAATTAATGCGATCGCGTCCCTGTGATACCTTAAGATTAAGCAGAGATAATCCCAAAATCACCAAAAACAAAACTAATCCAATCGTGCAAGCATAACCAATTTCCAAATCCGCAAACGCTTGCTCATACAAATAATAAACCACCGTTTTGGAACTATTCCGGGGTCCCCCTTGGGTCATGATATAAACTTCTTCAAACACCTTCGTGGCTGAAATCGCCGAAATGACCGTCACTAACGCCAAATAGGGGCGCATTAAGGGAACCGTAATATCCCAATGTTTCCCATAGCCATCCGCACCATCCAACGCCGCCGCTTCATAGAGTTGGTCGGGGATCGATTGCAATCCTGCTAGATAAATCACCATGTAGTAGCCTAACCCCTTCCACACGGTTACCGCCATCACACTAAAAATGGCTAAATCAGGACTCGTCAGCCAGGGAATTCCCTGCTTAAATCCTACCCAACTGAGAATTTGATTCAATAAACCATTTTCTGCATACAGCCACCGCCACGCAATTCCCGCCACAACCATGGAAATTACCACAGGCGTGTAATACGCCGCCCGAAACCCGCTAATCCCGCCCAGGTTCTGATTCACCAAAATTGCTAGTCCCAAGGGTAGCACCACTAAAATTGGCACAACGCCCACCAGATATAACAGGGTATTCCCCACGGTTTGCCAAAATACTCGGTCGTTCACCAAGCGTTGCAGATTCGTCCAACCTACCCACTCAGGCGTTTGAGTCAAATCATAATCGTATTGCGTAAAACTGAGGTAAAAGGCTTGACAAGCAGGTAAAAATACTGTTACTCCCAAAATAACTAGGGCTGGGAGTAAAAAGAGGTACGGGGTTAACTTAGGCGGGATGACCAACGACTCCTTTGACATCTGAGATCCAAATTGTTAGGGAAAATAAAAATTTAACATCATACTGTAGCCTAGCTAACAGTTTCTTGTTCTTAACCTTAGTGTAATCTTATTATTTACCTCACCATAACCCAATATGCCCTTATCTAAGTTGGCAAGGTTGGGGGGGGAGGTATTACGGTGCTATCTATCATCAACTCGATTATTGGCTTGGGCGAGGTAAGTCAGGTTCGGCGACACCTGATCAGGAGTTGCATTTAAAATCTTGCACCCGTCGTTTTCTTCCCACCTTAGGCTTAAACCCACCGAACTAAACGCTGGCATTCGTCTCGAGATGACCGGAAAAGAATTCCTGTCGGTTGAACTGGAGGGGGTGGGAACTGACGGATAAGGGTACCCGATATTCACCCTGGGAAGCCAGGACGATTCCGGGCGTTAGGGTTGAACTCCAGACACTTGTCACATCGCGTCTCGGTGATACCCAATCCGAGGACGTTACCCCAAACAGGGGTACTTTCTCCTTCTATCCCTTCTGTCATCTGCCATCTGCCTCGTCCCTACCCATGGGGAATGAACCCGAATTGAGTCTGAGGGACTTTCCCCGCACAATACGTTGGAGTTTTATGTAGCCGTGAAACCGATAGAAGTAAGCTACAGCCATTTATTGGAAAAAGATAGACAAACTGAACTAGAGACCACCGTACTCGAACTTCTCAGTATCCCCACCCATCCCCAATCCACCCGGCGAGGAGACAGTGACACCGTATTGGGGCAAACCCTAGTGCAATCCATTCCCCTACCCTTGGTTATTGCTAGATTAAAGGATGGTGTTATTCTGTATGCTAACCAGCATTACCACTCAACCTTTAATTCTAGGCAACAGCAGCGTTCTCGCGTCAATGTGCAGGTTCGCGATCGCCAAACCCTATCGTTCTATCACGATCCCGCCCAACGACAACTCGTATTACAGGTTTTAGTTAGCCAAGGCTATTTGCGAGATTACGCGGTCAAAATGCCCAGTTGCCAGGGTAAGCCAATTTGGAGTCTGGTTTCTCTGCAACGGTTAACCTTTAACGGAGAATCCGCCTTTCTTGCCATTGTCCAGCCGATTACAGACTCCCAGGATCACCACGAATCCCAGACACCTTTACTCCCATCCCATCAGGACACAACCCCATCATCCCAACCAACACGCCGCCAGTTAATTGCGAATGCCGTGTGTGAACAGGAGGTCAAATTTTGTACCTTAGCCGAAACCATTCCCGCTGCTGTCTTAATCTATCAAGGCAATCAGTTAATTTATGTCAATTCCACCCTCTGTGAACTTACAGGATACAGCCAATCGGAATTGTTAACCATGGATTTATGGGACTTGCTGCATCCGAGTAGCCACGCCTTCATGCCCAAACCATCCCGGAGTGACACGGCGCACAGAGGCGCAAAACGTCGCTATGAAGTGCAAATCCTCACCAAAAGCGGAGATAGGCGCTGGCTGGATACAAGTACCCGGATTATTCAGTTTCAAGGAAACCCAGCCATCCTGTTAAGTGCCTTTGATATCAGCAATTACAAGCAAGCTGAAGGGGCGTTGCAAGAAAGTCAGCGCACCCTAGCCACATTGATGAGTAATTTGCCAGGGATGGCGTATCGGTGTCGGGCGGATAGCCAATGGACAATGGAGTTTGTCAGTGAGGGCTGTTTTAATCTGCTGCACTACAATCCCCGTGATTTAATGGACAATCGGGCATTAGTATTTAGTGAGGTCATTCATCCAGACGACCGAGAACGGGTGAAACAGGAGGTGCAAGCCGCCGTTAGCGAAAAACGACCCTATCAACTCGAATATCGGATTACTACCGCCACCGGGATTCAGAAGTGGGTTTGGGAACAAGGATGCGGCATTTTTTCTCGCTACGGAGAGTTGCAAGCTTTAGAGGGCTTTATTACCGATATCACCGAACGCAAGTGGGCAACAGACGCCCTAGAACTCTTGCAAACCATGACTCAGGCGATTGGTGAAGCCCCAGATTTTCAGTCAGCCTTGCATGTTACCTTGAGTAAAGTAGGGGAAGCGACTCATTGGGATTTGGGCGAAGCTTGGGTGATAAAACAGGCAGAAAGCAGAGGGCAGAGGGCAGCGGGGAATGATCACTACCCTGATGAACAGAATTTCCAACGGGCTGAGGGGAAGGTTTTAGAATGTTCCACCATTTGGCGCAGAAGGGAGGAACAGCATTTGCAGGCAGAGGGCAGCGGGCAGAGGGCAGCAGGTCAGGATCAAGGTGGAACGTCCACTCGCACCGATAGAGGTACGGTGTCTCCCTATCCCCCTGTCTTGGCGTCTGAGACGTCAACCCGGCAAGACTTTTGCCACTATAGTCCCGCCTTTACCTTTGCCTTAGGCTGTGGACTACCGGGACGAGTGTGGGCATCTCGTCGCCCCGAATGGATTCCTGATGTGTCCCGTGCGCCTCATTCCTCCTTCGTGCGTTCTTCTCTGGCAAAGGCTTGTGGGTTGAAAGCGGGCTTTGCCGTGCCAATTATCGCTCATGATCAGGTTTTGGCAGTCTTAACGTTTTTCCGGTTTGAATCCCGGCAAACGGATCGACGCTTGGTCAACTTGATTTCTACTGTAGCTGCCCAATTAGGGGTAGCAATTGAGCGCAAACAGGCGGAAGTAGCGCTGCGATCCTCGGAGGCAGAGTTGCGGGCATTATTTGCGGCGATGACGGATTCTATCTTTGTTTTGGATGAAAGGGGATGTTTCCTGAAAATTGCCCCAACGAATCCTGATCCGGTGCTATTGCCTGAAAATCATAAATTCCTGGGCAAAACCCTGCATCAACTCTTTGCCCCTACTCAAGCCGATCAGTTCTTGACGTATATCCAAGATGCGATCGCCACGTCTTCGCGTCTGAATATTGAGTATAGTTTACCCGTGGGCGATCGCGAGGTTTGGTTGGCGGCGACAATTTCCCCCACCTCGGAACATTCTGTGGTTTGGGTAGCCCGGGATATTACGGAACGGAAACAGGCAGAACAGGCATTAAAACAAGCAGAGGCGAAATATCGCAGTATTTTTGAGAATGCCTTGGAAGGAATTTTCCAATCCACGGCTGACGGGCATTACATTAGCGCCAATCCCGCCCTTGCCCGTTTATACGGCTATTCCTCGCCCGATGAATTGATGGCGCGACTGACGGATATTGAACATCAGCTTTATGTTGATCCCCAGCGCCGCACCGAATTTGTGCGGCTGTTGCAAGAAAATGATGCGGTTGCCGATTTTGAGTCCCAAGTCTATCGCAAAGATGGCAGCGTGATCTGGATTGCCGAAAATGCCCGTGCGGTTCGGGATATGACGACAGGGGAATTGCTGTATTACGAAGGCACGGTTGAAGATATCACGGAACATAAATTGGCAAAAGACCAACTGCAAACCCGGGCGTTTTACGATACGTTGACTGGATTGCCTAATCGGGCGTTATTTATGGATCGCTTAAGCCATACTGTAGAGCGAGCTAAACGCCATCCTGCCTATCGCTTTGCCTTACTGTTTTTAGATTTAGATCGCTTCAAAGTGGTCAATGATAGTCTAGGGCACCTGCTTGGGGATCAACTATTGGTTGGTATTGCCCGCCGCCTAGAATCCTGTTTGCGGACAGAGGATACCGTGGCACGATTGGGTGGGGATGAGTTTACTATCCTGCTGGAGGATATTGAAGACATTCACCACGCCACTCGCATAGCGGAACGAATCCAGCAAGAATTAGCCGCCCCATTTAATTTAGATGGACATGAAGTCTTTACCGGGGCGAGTGTGGGGATCGTTTTAAGTCGGGAGATCCAACAGGAAGACGATATCACCAACTATGATCGCCCCGAAGACTTGTTGCGGGATGCGGACACCGCCCTCTACCGGGCGAAAGCCTTAGGGCGATCGCGCTATGAAGTATTTGACCTCACTATGCACCAAAATGCCCTCAGTGTCTTGCAATTGGAAACCGAGTTGCGGCGGGCGGTGGAAAACCAGGAATTTGAGATTTACTATCAGCCCATCGTCTCCCTCTCGACGCATCAGATTGCCGGGTTTGAGGCATTATTGCGTTGGCATCATCCTACCAGAGGATTAGTGTATCCGGGTGAGTTTATTCCCATGGCAGAGGAAACGGGATTAATTATTCCCATGGGCTGGTGGATGTTGCGCCAAGCCTGTCGTCAGTTAGAACTTTGGCTGGAGACGTTTCAGGACAGTGGTAAAACGGAAGACCTTAATCATCAGTTGACGATTTATGTTAACCTTTCCAGCAAACAGTTTTTACAACCGGAACTCCTCAAAAACCTGGATACCATTCTGCACGAGACCCATCTGCATCCGAATCATTTAAAGTTGGAAATTACTGAAAGCTGTTTACTGTCAGACCCAGAGACAGCCGAAGAACGGCTCAAAGAATTACGCGATCGCCAAATTGGGTTATGTATTGATGATTTTGGTACAGGTTATTCGTCGTTAAGTTATTTGCACCGATTTCCGATTGATACGATTAAGATTGATCAGTCTTTAATTAGTTCTATTGGCATCGATGATCAAGGGCATAGTGAAGCAGGTATGATCAATCGCACCAAAGGATTACCCTTGCAAATTGTCCGCACGATTATCATGTTGGCAGATAGCCTGGGAATGCAAGTCATTGCCGAAGGCGTAGAAACAAAAGAGCAATTAACCCAACTGCGGCTGCTGGATTGTGATTATGCTCAAGGGTATTTATTTCAAGCGCCCTTAGATGCGGTAACAGCAGGAAAACTCCGCGTTGAGCCTCAATGAGATGAAGCGGATTCGGTGGGCGTCCTCAGATGGTGATCTACCCATCCACCAATAGCGCGATCACGCTACCAACGCACACGATCAGCGCGATCGCTCAATTGGTTTAGGTGTGGATAACTTTAATACAGATTATTTGTCATTAATAGGACTTATGTAAAGACTCTATTGGCGTGGCACACCTTATTTGGTGGATTAGAATTGTAGGGGCGCAAAGACTTGCGCCCGATTCAATGGTCAAATCTATTCCACAATTTTAGCTGTGTCAGTCCAGTAGCGTAACGCACCTTTGCCACGATATGTGGTGTAGCTGCGTAAGTCCTGGTTAAGTTATCTGCACTGATTTCCTATTGAGCGTTGACAGCCGGGAAATTCCACGTTGAGTCTCAATGAGATATGCATTCCGTGCATTTCTCCTGAGATAATGAATACCCTGACCAACATCAAGGACTAACAAATGACTAAAACTGCATGGGTGTTTCCGGGACAGGGTTCTCAAGCTGTCGGTATGGGAACCGACTTAGCCGATTTACCCCTGGCTCAAGCCAAATTTGCCCAAGCCCAGGAAATCTTAGGCTGGGATGTGCTAGAACTGTGCCAGAGTTCCGAGGAGAAACTGTCTCGCACTCTGTATACTCAACCCTGTCTCTATGTCATTGAAAGCATCCTAGCCGATATTATCCAGGAACAAGGACATCAACCGCACCTCGTTGCGGGTCACAGTTTGGGCGAATATGTCGCACTCTACGTGGCGGGTGTCTTTGACTTTGAGGCGGGATTAAATCTGGTCAAACGTCGTGCTGAACTGATGGATAGTGCTTCAGGTGGTATGATGGCGGCTTTAATTGGATTTAACCAAGACCAGCTTGACGAATTCATCCAGCAGCATGAGGATGTAGTGTTAGCCAATGATAATAGTCCAACCCAAGTCGTGATTTCTGGAACCCCCGATGCGGTAGAAGCATTATTGAGTCAGGTTAAAGCCAAGCGAGTAGTACGGTTAAATGTATCTGGGGCATTTCACTCACCGTTCATGGCATCAGCCGCGACGGAGTTTCAAGGAGTGTTAGAATCTGTTCCCTTTAGTGACGCAAAGATTCCCGTGTTATCCAATGCAGAACCCATACCCGCCACAGAAGCGGCTGTCCTCAAGGAACGTCTCCAACGTCAAATAACGGGAAGTGTGCGCTGGCGAGAAATTTCCTTACACCTGTCAGAGGAAGGGATTGAGAAGGTGGTAGAAATTGGTCCGGGGAAAGTTCTCACAGGCTTAATTAAACGGATGTGTCGGGATGCCGCTTTAGCAAATATCGGTAGCTTATCAGATTTGCCTGGTTAACCTATTAACCTATCGTTAACCTCAGGACTCTACTGTAGGTTATGTATTTTCCATGTCCCTGTTATATCGCACTACGGGGATATGTTAGGACATTAGGTCATCCCAACCGGGAACAGGGAACCGTCAAGAATGTCCTAACCTGCCAAGGTAGCTGCTATACCTTTGCAAGCAGAGACAGGGAACTGTGTCAGCAGAACATCAATCAACCGGAAGGACTCTGCTAGTGCAGCGCGGCTTCAAATACTAACCAGTTAACAAGCTCCTTAAAAGCAGCTACCTTATGTTCCTTATAGCCTTCTGCCATCTGCCTTCGGACTTCTGCCTTCTTGTACTAGCTATGTCCCATCGCTATCCAATTCGGTTAAGTCGGAAAATTTTCCTAATTCTCTTCAGCCTAGGCTTAATTGTGAGTTTAACCGGATACGTGGTTATTAAGCGTAACCGAGTGCATCACCTCACCATTGCTGCTGGGTCAAAACAAGGGGAAAGTTATATTTTCAGTCAGGCAATGGCACAAGTCGTTGCCAAATATAACCCGAAAATTCAGATCGAAGTTCTGGAAACCAAGGGTTCCGAGGAAAATATAAAACTCTTAGAAGACCAGAAGGTGCAATTAGCAACAGCCCAGGCTGATATTCCAGCTTTGCCCTCGGCGCGGATTGTGTCTAAATTATTCCCCGACATGTTTCAGTTGGTGGTTCAAGCCAATTCTGGCATTCAGCAAGTCTCAGATCTCAAGGGAAAACGGATTGGACTACCACCAAAAGGGGGTGGTCAATATCTGTCCTTTTTATTTGTTGCTGAACATTATCGCCTGAAAACAACGGACTTTTTTGCCTTTGCGGTATCTGAAAAAGAAACCGATGAGGCGTTTCGCAATAACCAAGTCGATGCGGTGTTTCGCGTTCGCCCGCCAGGAAATCAATCCATCCTCGATTTAGTACAAAATCGGGGCGGGCGATTAGTGCCGATTGACCAAGCCGAAGCGATGAAAATTAAGCAACCGACATTGGATGCTGGGTTTATTCCTAAAGGCGCTTATCAGGGGTCTCCCGCCATTCCCGCGACTGACTTACCCACCGTAGCCGTACCCAGGATACTTTTAGCTCATCAGAAGGTTGATGACAACCTGATCCAAGAGATTACCAGCATTTTATATGAGCGGCGTCAGGATTTAGCGGCTGTGATGCCAGAAGCATCCTACATCAGTCCCCCTAGCCTGTTGGTGGGGACGATTTTACCCATCCATCCTGGTGCCCAAGTTTATTATGATCGAGAGAAGCCATCCTTTCTGCAAGAGAATGCTGAGTGGCTGGGTTTGTTACTATCGATCGCGCTGCTGATTGGGTCTTGGGTTTGGCAATTGAAATCCCAACTGGATAAGAAACAGAAAAACCAGGGTGACAACTATAATCAAGAGATTCTGGCGTTAATGAAACAGATCGAATGCTGTCAAGATTTAGGCAGTCTTGAAACCATTCGACACCAGTTGTTCAGTAAGTTTGAGAGTGTCGTCAACGCCCTCGACTATGATCAGATCACACCGGAGTCGTTTCAGTCGTTCACCTTCACCTGGGAAGCTGCGATCGCCGCGTTACGCGATCGCCGAAGTACCCTCATGGCTACACCCACCCCAATTCCCAAGTCAACACAGGCGCAGTAAACTATAACGAATGACCAATGACCAATGACCATCCCCACCGCCCGACTTGAAATTTTCCCACCCACTTTGGATGTTCTGTGACTAGAAACCGCGAACCCTTAGCTAGCCTAATCCTCTACCACGCCTTTAAATGGTCGGTAGTCAGCCCAGTGCTGAATGTTTACCTACGAGGTCACATCCATGGTGCTGAACATGTGCCGATGGATGGTCCACTGATTGTCGTCAGTAACCACGCCAGTGACTTTGACCCGCCGATTGTGTCCAATTGTGTGCGGCGTCCAGTAGCATTTATGGCAAAAGAGGAATTATTTCGGGTTCCGGGACTCAAGCAAGCTATTCAGTTATACGGCGCTTACCCAGTGAAGCGGGGTGCAGCAGACCGGAGTGCGATTCGTGCGGCGATTGAGTGTTTATCCCAGGGGTGGGCTGTGGGCGTCTTTTTACAAGGAACACGCACCCCAGATGGTCGCATTCCGGAACCCAAACTCGGTGCTGCCTTAATTGCAGCGAAGGGAAACGCCCCTTTATTGCCCGTGAGTATATGGGGGACTCATCGCGTTTTTCCCAAAGGATCACCAATACCGCGTCCTGTACCCGTAACCGTGCGAATTGGTCAACCTATTGACCCCCCGGCTTCGACTAAACGACCTGATTTAGCCGCCGTGACTCAGAGGTGTCAAGCTGCTATTCATGCTTTACATGATTTAGGACGATAAATTCTATCGACCTAGCGCATCGGGTACAGGACGTGCTTAGGCTTAATCAAAATAGAAAATTGTCACCACCTTGCGTTGTTCTTCTGCCTCCTCACAGGTTTTCAGCAAGGTTCTGCTGTCATGAAAGGCGAAGCAGATAAGCTGTTGACATCGGGAAATAATTTCGGAGTTACACAACGCACTCGCTTCCGCCAGAGACAGATGATCATTTTCTGGGTTTTCTACCAAGTGCATGACTTGTTGGAGTTGAACTCGCGACTCCCGTGGCTGACGTTCTAAGCTTTGGGGTAAAATGACCGTCAGCAAATTCGGATCAGCACGCATTGCACCGCGAATCGCGGCTGAGTTTGTACCTGTGGCGCCAGAGGTCATCAAACGATTGCCACCCAGAACCAAGGCATAACTCATCATCTCGATCAGATGTTGATGGGTAATGGGTACATGACGCGATCCTAACAGGGCAATCCGCTTAGAACCCGTTTGCTGGATTGTCGCAAGTTCTTGCGCTAGGGTATCTACACCGGAGATTTCTACTGATTGATTCAAAGATGCTGGTTTAAGCTGAACAACCTAGGTATTTTAGCAAAACCAGCGACAGTTAGGACTATTAGCTGATAAAAAGGTGGCGAGAATGCAGGGATGCAGGGGGGTGGAGGGAGAAAAACTATTTTGGCTTGATCCGATTGGCTTGCCACTTGTCTAATAGTCGTGCTACAGTAAGATACTGTTTGGTTCGGACGCATAGCTCAGTTGGTTAGAGCACCACGTTGACATCGTGGGGGTCACTGGTTCGAGTCCAGTTGTGTCCATTGAATTGTTAATGGTGAGTAGTATCGTGTATCTGGGGAAAAGAAAGACGCGATCGCAATCCTCACTCATCCCTACACGCGATCGCACCTTTTGATCGAACAGCTTCTATTCCCAGTGACATAGTGTATCTGGGGAAAAGAAAGACGCGATCGCTATTCTCACTATCCCGATGACGCGATCGCACCTTTTGATCGAACAGCTTCTATTCCCAGTGACATAGTGTATCT
>CAZNNK010000042.1:0-1580 GCA_964574085.1 uncultured Coleofasciculus sp. | reverse complement strand
GGGTTTTGGGGGAAAGGGTGCGCCTGTCGGTGAATCCGATTCAGAATGGCAAATCTATCAAAAGTTGTTGATTGTTTGAGTCAAGTAGGGGATTTTCTGGATCATTCATCCACTGTTGGGGATTATGAATGATGTATTGTCGAACTGTGTTTAGGGAATCTTGTTCACGCAAAATTGATTCATAGTAATTGCGCTGCCATATCGGTGGATTTGAGGTTTGGCGGATAGTGTTAATCTTGATGGTGACGGCAGATTTAAATCCAGCAACAAATGAGGAAAGTGAACGGGGTTTACGCGGAGGAATGACTGATTGTTTAGAAGGGCGGTTTTGAGGCGTTGGTAAGGGCGCATATCTATGCGCCCCTACGGTATTGGTGTCAGTAATGATGACAATGCCATGGACATGATTGGGCATAATTACCCATTGCTCTAATTGGAGGCTTGGTCTGATTTGACCTGAGTTTATCCATTCTTGGGCAACGATTTTACCAATTTGGTTGAGATACATTTTGCCGTCACGAATATTTCCAAACCAGCATTGTCGTTGGTAAGTACAGATAGTGATAAAATAGGCTCCAGGTTCGGCGTAATTGTATCCCTTGAGCCGAATCGAACGGCGATGATGTTTTTGCGGATCAAATTTCATGGTCAAAAAGGTGGTTGATGATGTTGGGTGGATAAAAATTGGGTAAGGGTATCTGTGGTGGTGGAATAGGGGCAGGTTGGGTTTTACAAATACGGATATGAGAAATATGTAGGGGCGCATAGATGTGCGCCCTCATCCTATCGGTGAGTACCATAATGCCATGAATGGTGATGGCATAGAGTCACCTATTCATCTAATTTAACCCTTGGTGAAATTTAGGTGGAATATATCCAGTATGTCCCGATAGTATAAATAGATTGATAATGTGTGAATAGGATGTAGGGGCGCATAGATGTGCGCCCTCATCTTATCGGTGAGTACCCATAATGCCATGAATGGTCATTGGATTTCGGTTCAGATCGATTTTGTGGTTGGGAATCTGCCTGAATCAACAGGTATTGAAAGAAAAGAGGGCGTGTCCTTAATATGGGCAAGGGCGCAAAGCGAAAGCGGCCCTACAGTTTCGCGGCTAATGCTTAATTCATCAAATAAGGTGTGCCATGCCACTACTGGATTGACACAGCTAAAATGATGGATTAGATGTGACGATTGAATCGGGCGCAAGCCTTTGCGCCCCTACAGTTTCGGGGCTAATGGTTAATTCATCTTTCCTACAATACCAAAGCTTTGTTTTGTCGGGGCGATCGACTGTCACTTTGGAAAGGGCGACATCATCGATCAATAAGAGCAAGGCTGTGTTGAGAGCTTCCTCTAAGGAGGAATATTGTCCATACTTTACCAAAGCTTCAAGGACGTGGGTTTGCTCTTGGCTCAAGGTGATTTGCATGATTACCTTTGATCGGGGCAAGGGTTGAAGTATACCTCTACTGTATCGTAGTCTCCCAGTCAGCGATCGCAATCCTTACCTATACCCCAAAAGCGATCGCACCTTTTGATCAAACAGCTTCTATTCCTGGTGAGATGGTGTGTCTGG
>CAZNNK010000041.1:0-15062 GCA_964574085.1 uncultured Coleofasciculus sp. | reverse complement strand
ACCTTTGCTGAAGCGGTGGCAACGGGAATGGAGTTGGATAGTATTACGGTAGAGAAGAGTCCCTTCTGCCGCATGGATAGCGATTGTTGGGATGTGAAACTGAAGTTCTTTGACCCAGAAAATAGTCGGCGGGCGAAGAAGATATTCCGGTTTACCATTGATGTGAGTGATTTGATTCCGGTAACCTTGGGCGAAGTGCGTTCTTGGTCATCGCCGTATTAATTTTAACCCCCCTTCATCCCCCCTTGCTAAGGGGGGAAACATTCCCTCCCCTTGATAAGGGGAGGGCTAGGGTGGGGTCTTTCTCAATGTATGGATGCCATACAAAAGAGCGCACGGAGCGTGCGCCCCGACGATGTTTCTATCCATTAAATAAACAATGAAATTACCAAAATTGTCTGCACCTGTGAAACGACCCGATATTATTTATCCCCATCGGGCGGTTGATGTGGTTCATGGTCGGGTTGAGGATTTAGTGCATATTCGCATGGATTTGTTACATGGTGCGAATTATAATGATCCCCCGGCTTTTGCTTACCGTAGTTATCAAAGTCTCAAATCATCTGGCACTCGGCGAGGTCGGAGACGGTGAAGCATCGTCTGGTAAAAGTTGGGGTGAGTTTCGCAGTTAGGGTTGGAGAGAAACTACCGTGTATCAAGGATTTATTGTATTCCCGCCAACCTGTTAAGTATTTACCCAAGATGATAGTATGACCTCTTTACAATCGGTTCTCGAGTTTGATGGTGAGGACGATTTCATCAATCTAGGCAAAAAACCAGAATTTAAAATCGAGAAAACAATTACCCTAGAAGCCTGGATTTATTGCCAAAACCAGCGGCGACGCACGGGAATCCTCACTAATGTGTTTGATACCACGGATACGGAAAGTGGATATGGGTTGCTCCTAGATGGCAAGAGTGGCATCTTTTTTGCTCTGAAAACCTCGGATAAACGGATTCGCTACCTGAGTAGTCAGGCGAATAGTTTAAGCCTGAATCAATGGCATCATATTGCCGCTACTTATGATGGTCAGGAGATGAAGGTTTATATTGATGGTGAGGAGAAAAATAGCCAATCAGTTTCGGAAGAGGTAATTCATTATGACCCGGAAAATGACTTATTGATTGGCGCGTATCGGGATAATAATGAAACCTATCCATTTCAGGGCAAAATAACCGATGTTCGTCTCTGGCAAATCTGCCGTACCCAAAAGCAGATTCAAGGGACAATGCAGCAGCGACTCCAGGGAGATGAAGCGGGATTGGTGGGCTATTGGTCGTTGCAAGAGGGTAGTGGCAATCAGGCAACGGATCAAACCAGTCAGGGGAATCATGGTATCATTAATGGTGCGACCTGGGGGCAATCAGAGCGACCCATTAATGGGGCTAAATCAACGGTTAAAGTAGGAGAAAATAAAACGATGGCAAAGTCTAGTAAAAGTAGCAAAAGCCAAGGAAATAAAGGAACATCTGGTGAAAATCAACCGGAAGAAATTCAACGCCATTTGCAAGCAACTGGATTAGAAGATTATGGCTTCTGGTGGCAAGAAATGGCGAAGGAACAGGCGAAGCATGACGATGGAAAGCCGTTCCGCCGGGGACGTATTTGGACGTAGATGTGAGAGGAATCGGTTGGCAATACTTTGATATAGATCCCTCACCTACCCCTGATCAACCCCTCCCTAACCCTCCCCTTGCTAAGGGGAGGGAACTGAGAGGGAACTATTAGAATTAGAATGGCATGGAGAAACCGTAGGGATGCACTGACGTGCGTCCTATTATAGCAAAAGGCAGAGGGCAGAGGGCAGAGAGCAGAAGGCAGAAGGGAAAAGATTGACTGGTCAAGGTTTGGCGCATTTTGCTGTGTCCTAATCGCCTTGGCGACTGCTATAACGGAATCGGTAATACGTGCGATCGCGAGGGAGTTTTAGGAGTAGGAGTCCGCTAAAGATTCTTGAGGATAAACTTGCCGACTCTACAAGATTTTGGCTTAGAAAACGGGTAATTCTAATATAAATCCAGGTAAGATATCCTCTCCGGATAAACTGGCGGGTAATGGGATAATCTCAACCGTCTGATTCTGACGATAAATTTCGACTTGTTGAGCTTGGGGATTAATTAACCAGCCTAATTGTAAACCACTATTGAGATACTCCTGCATTTTTTCTTGTAAGTCGGATAGGGAATCAGTGCGAGAACGGAGTTCAATCACAAAATCTGGACAAATTGGCGGAAATTTTTCTTGTTCTTCGGGAGTTAGGGATTCCCAGCGTTGGTTAGCTATCCAAGCCACATCGGGAGAACGCTTTCCACCGTTGGGTAAACGAAAGATGGTTGATGAACTAAAGACTTTTCCCCGTTGAGTTTGACGATTCCACAGCCAAAGTTGACCATTAAAATCGGATTCTCGATTGCCACTCACTCCACCAACGGGAGGCATAATTAGTAATTCTCCTTTAGCGGTTTGTTCCAGTTTCCACGTTTCATTAGCTTGGCAGAGTTGATAAAATTGCTCATCGCTTAAGCCAACGTGTTTTAAGTTTAAAATGACGGGTGAGAAACTGTTCATAGAATATAACGATTGTCTTATAGCACAGCTTTGTATAGGATGACTCGCGATCGCGCTTTTTAGTCTCGGTTTAAATCTTAGCATTGATGACTCGTCTGTAGTCAAAAAACGACAAGCAAGATTAAGACAGACACGATAACCCCTACGCCATCAATGCTGGCTGGGTGTTAGAATAAACACTTATGCAGCATTAGAATAAATACTTATGCAATTAGAAGACTACTTTGATTTCTTAGCTCCTGATGATATTCGTCTCAAAGGAACACGCATTGGCATAGAACATATTCTCTACCAATATATTCATCGCGCTCAAACTCCCTTAGCCATAGCTGAACGTTATCGAACCGTAACACTAGAACAGGTTCATGCTACTATTTTATACTATTTACACAATCAAGAATATGTGAGTGCCTATTTAGCGGATTGGTTAGCCTGGAGTCATCAGATGCGAAAACAACAACAAGACAATCCGCCACCATTTATTAAAAAGCTACGACAATTGAAAGCCAAAAAACAAGTAGATTCTCAAAAAGATACTTCAAATCAAGCGGTTAATTGATGACAATTAAATATCTCCTGGATGAACATATTCCCCTGGTGCTTCGCACACAAATGTTGCAGAGATACCCCCAATTGCAAGTTTGGGTAATTGGTGACCCGAATGCACCGCCTAAAGGCACTCGCGATGCAGATATTCTGGCTTGGTGTGAAGACAATAGATTTATTCTGGTTACGAATAACCGCAAAACAATGCCGATTCATCTAGCAGAACATTTGACAGAGAATCATCATGTACCAGGAATATTTATTGTCAATGATGATATGACCATGGGACAAATTATGGAAGAGTTGATGATTGTAGCCGAGGCAGCTTGGGAAGATGAATACCAAGACCGTATTAGTTTTATGCCGCTACTATAAAAGCAGCACTTGTGTCTTTTTACTGCTTTTTAAAACCAATTTTCTGCACGGTTATGACGACTCGCGATCGCGCTTTTTATTCTTGGTTTAAATCCTAGCATTTCTGTCTTAAGAAGGGGACGATATTATCCTGTTCCTACGCAATCAATGCTGCCTGGGTGTTCGCAATCCTTGCGCCCCTACGGTGTCTTTTCCGTAATTCTAATCTATTAACTTAGGTGTGCCACATCACTACTTTGATTGCCCATTTTCCTGCGATCTAAGATAAGTTTCGATCGCGTCACTCGCCGCCTTGACTCCATCTTCTTGCTGCACCCGCTTTCCCACCTCGGCGGCTTTGCTTCCATAACTCGGCTCAAATAAGAGTTGCTTAAGTTCAGTCATTAATGTAGTCGCACTATATTCATGTCGGGCGAGAGTTCGCGCCACCCCTAAACGCACCAAGCGCATGGCATTATCGGGCTGATCATGAGCATAAGGTACCACTAACATGGGACGCCCCGATCGCAAAGCTTGTCCCGTGGTGCCAACTCCGCCATGATGGACAATCACTGCCGCACGGGGGAAAATTTCGGAGTGGGGGGCATAGTCAACTACAATTACTCCTTCCGGTAACTGTTCTAAGGGTAGGTTGTGGACTCCCTTGCCCACCAGTAACACTGCCCGGTATCCTAACTGTTGAGCCGCGATCGCACCTTCTAAATAGAAGTTTCCGGGTGTCCATACCATCAGCGAACCCAAGGTAAATATAATAGGAGGAGATCCAGACTCAAGAAACCTTGCCAATTCTGGAGATAAATTCTCTTGTTTAGCGCGATCATAAAAAGGAAACCCCGTCACCTGAGTTTGGGGACACCAATCCGGTTGCGGCTTGGCTAGCGTTGCAGAAAATAACGCCAGTACCAAATCCGGCGAATGTTGACCTTCAAACACCGGATCACAACTGGGTGGTAACCCCAATTCCCGACGCAGTTGGCGTATCGGCGCACTCCATAACCGGGCTTGCCAACGAAATTGGCGTAGGCGGGCGTCATTGGCGACAACGGCTAAGGCTTGTTCATAAGGGGAGATGGTGGTAGTGGAAAGAGTTTGGGAATCGTAAGCCGACATAAATAAGATCGGAGAGAGAACCGTTGACACCCAAGGAATCCCTGTTGTTGCTGCAACTAACGATCCGGCAAAGCTTAAATGGTGCGTCAGCAACAGATCCGCACCCTGCACGGCTTCCAGTAACGCTTTGTACGTCCCCCTCAGATGGGGCATTAATAGATAACAGATCGTGTATTCACTTTCCCGACGGGATTCGGACAGCACGCCGATAAACTCGCCATCCTGCTGCATATCGATCGCACTATCGTAGCGAACCGGATGAAATCCAATCCCCTCGGCTTCAATCTTGTACCGATACAGCTCACTTGTGGCAATAACAGCACGATGTCCCCGTGCTTGCAACTCTAATGCGATCGCCATATAGGGATGAATATCGCCAAAGGAACCGTAGGCTGTTAAAACAATATGTTTATTGGTCATTGGTCATTGGTCATTGGTCATTTGTCCTTCGTCATTGGTCATTTGTTAGGGAATAGGGTAATAGGCTATAGAAATTTTGTCTCCCATCTCCCCCAGCTTCCAGACGCGCCATGGCGCGTCTCTACGTGGCTCCCCCAGCTTCTCCTGCTCCCCCATCTCTTAACATCCCTGCACAATCTTGACAACTATTAGTGGTAGGATTATTTTTTAGCCTATCATTAGCTTGCTGCAAATGAAGCCTATTAATTTCCCTCTCTAATCTCCAAAAATATATAGCTATCTAGTTAGTCCAAATGATTTGTGAACAAAAAAATGCTGAATTTGGCTTCCTGTCAGAGTTTAACGCGACTGAATGTTCACATTTGATTTGTAGAGTTCCATTTCTTATGCCTCATCCAAGAACAGGACACCATAAGGAACGTCTACGTCGAGCTAGCTACAACAACCGGAACCCCCTACAAATAGTTCCCTGTTCCCTAATCTCAACCATTAACTTGAATTTTCTGCGACTTACTGATGAACCCACCAAACGTTAACCCCGCCAGAAATGGCGTCACGACAACAGTACAGGTGTCCTCAGCCGGTTATGATCACGGTAACTCGGCATCGATTAAACGTAATACCCAAGACTTAGGTCGTGACTTCTACAGTCGCGGACTCAATGTCGCCGTCTTCGATGAATTTACCGGACAACCCATGTTTGGCACGACGTTTGATACCTTTAACTCCGGTAACTCCGAGTCCTTTGCCCAATTTGTCTCCACCTTACCCCCAGGGCGGATTGTCGCTATTGCGATTAAAGATGATGCTAGCTTGAATTTATCTGACCCGGGCAAAAGAGCCTGTAAATCCTTGGGAAGTCGCCTGATTGATCACCTGCAATTCCGCAGTTCTTGGGCGATAATTGGTCAAACGGGTGCAGCATCGGGAACAGCCGTAGAACAGTTGTCTGACGAGTCGGCAGTTACCTGTTCGCGGGAGATTACAGCGACAAAGGTTCAGGTTCCCAGTTTTGCGGTCGCTGCGACATCAGCTGGGAATCCTTGGGGTAACATGGCTCAAGTTACCTGTAATGGGGAACTCGTTTCCCTTACGGGAGGATATCAACGGGGTTTGAATGTTGTCGTTTTCGATCCGTCCAATGGGCGTCAACTTCAGAGTCAATCCTTTGATATCTATGCTGATCCCGCGAATGCGGATGCCTTTGCTGACTGGATAGAGACCATACCCCAAGGACGGGTGGTGGCGATCGCGGCAAAAGATGACGCCAGCTTTAATCTCTCGGATCGCGCCAAAGCCGCCTGTAAATTGATTGGTAGTACTCAAATCGACCGTCTTCAATTTCGCGGATCGTGGGCAATTGTCGGCATCAAAGGTGCTTCTGGGGGTGCAGTTATTGAAAATCTGAATAACTTCGGCTCCGTTTCTGTCAACGCCTGGTTTCCTGTGCTTGACTCTCCCCCCGTCACTCCATCGGTGACTCAACCTGTGACTTACTCGACAGAATCCCCTGAATCCGGCTCCGGAAACCAGAAACAAGTGATGATTATCGGACTTTTGCTGGCGATTATTGTCATCGTTGTCATCGGGGCTATTTTGATTAATCAGGACTAAGACAACTATTCCTGAACCGAAACTTTAGAGGAAAATTGTTAATGCTAGGACTATTCTTATTTTTCGTATTTTTTATCTTCTTCAGTTTATTATTGTATGACCCCCAAAAGTTCCCAATCCTCAAGCTAAAACGTACACCCCGCCAAGTTTTACTGCCTCAACCCCCGATCTCTACCCCTTCATCGTCAACGGTATCCGATATTGATTCAGGAAGTCGTAAGGCGATTGCCACAACCTTATCGGATCTTGCCCAATTAGAGGCGGCGCAGGATGCTCAGGATCAACGTCTTGCTGCTGATCCCTCTAAGTTTAATCAAACGATTATCAATGAGGCATTACAGGGATCACGCGATGCCATTTTTGTCAAGATTGAGGAATTTATCCAAAGCCAGCGCCAAGTCTCTGGTGCTTATAGTCCTCTCTATGATCTATTAAGTGATTATCCCTTTCGCGTCGGGAAAATGCTGCGCCCGACAATGTGTATTAGTGTCGCCCGGGCGGTGGGAGGAATGGGACATTCGGCATTAACCGCCGCCGCTGCTTTGGAACTGTATCACAATGCGTTTTTGATTCATGATGATATCGAAGACGAGTCTGAGTCTCGACGGGGAAAGGGGACATTACACCAAATGATTGGCATTCCCCGTGCCATTAATGTGGGGGATGCAACGAATGTTTTAGCGGTGGGATTGCTGCTGGAAAACTTATCGGTGCTGGGGGTATCCAAGGCGCTGAACATTTTACATGAAATTGAGTTCATGGCACGGCAATCTGTGGAAGGTCAAGCGATGGAATTGGATTGGGTGGCGACAAATCCCTCCCATCTGAGTGACCAAGATTACTTTACCATGTGCGTGAAAAAGACCTGCTGGTATTCCTTTATTACCCCTTGTCGGATTGGTCTAATTGTCGGACATCCTGCCTCAAGTGTGCAAGATTTAGTGGAACCCTTAGCCGGGTTAACCCGGTTTGGCATGATTTTGGGGATCGCCTTCCAAATCCAAGATGATTTGTTAAATCTCCAGGGTGAAATGGAATCTTATGGTAAAGAAATTGGTGGCGATATCTATGAAGGCAAACGCACGTTGATGCTGAACCATGTTTTAGCCAACAGTCAACAGGAAGCGGATAAAATGCGGGAAATTCTGGCTCTACCTCGCCCCCAAAAACATCCGGATCATGTTGCCTTCATTATGGAGCAAATGCAGCGCTGCGGCAGCATTGAACATGGTTGGAACGTGGCGCGATCGCTCGCCCAAAAAGCCGCCGATATTTTTGATTCTTTGGAATTTTTGTTCCCGGAAACGCCACTGCGACCGGGAGAGCAATGGGTTTCTCCGGTTCATGACCGTCGATTTATGAAGGAGTTGATTAATTATGTCATTTATCGAAGTAAGTAGGTAGGTTGGGAGCGTCATTTGTCATTTGTTATGGTTTTTTGCAGGATGGAGAAATGGTTCCAAAAAATAGGTCTATGAAACTGTTAAGTTTTGAAAAAAATAAATGTTTTTGAGTAGAATTAAATGAATTTCGGCTAAAATAAGAGAATCCTACTTGTTAGGATAGTTGTCAAGTTGATCAAGTTTCAGACAAAGCTTGACAGGTTCACAAATCAAACAAAATAATAAGGACTGAATGACATGGCTCAAATCAAAGTCGAAACCGTTGATCTTAACGACTGGAAAGAAGAATCCTATGAAAAGGGTGCCGGAAGATGGGATGTTTCCCGGAATGGTCAAGAAGTGATCCAGAAGAAAAATGGTAAACCTACGTTATTTTATAGTCCATTTAATGTATTTAATACCAAAGTCTCCGGGAAAATAAGCGTCGGCAACACGGGGGATGATGATTTTATTGGGTTTGCCCTAGGATTCCAACCGGGAGATACCACCAACAGTTCCGCTAAATATCTACTCGTCGATTGGAGGAAAGGTCAGCAGAAACGGTGGGGGGAACTTGCCCAAACCGGATTAGCGGTATCTTTAATTAATGGAGTTCCTAAAGATCAAGCTGAATTCTGGAGTCATACGGGTAAAGTGACTGAACTGGCGCGGGGAAAAACCCTGGGCAATAAGGGATGGGAAAAAAATGTCGAAAATACGTTTGACTTTGTTTATACCAAAACCAATCTGCAAGTCTCAGTTAACGGTAGTCTAGAAATTGATATTGACGGTGATTTTAGTGAAGGACGAATCGCGTTCTATAACTTCTCCCAAAATAATGTAACCTATAAAGCCTTTGAGAAAAAAGTTCTCCCCTCCGGTCAATTGCAAGTCCATGCAAGTTTTGAACAAGGGGTAGAGTTCCAAAATCCTATGGATACCGAGGCAAAAATCAAAGTCACCCCGTCTGGTACTTGGTCGGTGAAAGACGGAGTAGAGATTACCGCCGCCGGAGAAGCTGGGGCTGATCTGCTAAGTCATGTGACTTATCCGAACAATACCCCCTACGCTTTAGTTGCCGTGGATAAAGCCAGTGGTCAAGTGATTGAAGAAATTAGCAGTGCCAAGACACTCAGCCTCAAAGCAGGTCAAATTGTCATCTTTACAATGAATGATGAGCCAGGGTGGTATTGGGATAACAAAGGGTGTATCACGGTGGATTGGATGGTTTTGGATTAAATTGTCATTGGTCATCTGTTTTTGACATTTGCTTAATGTAGAGACGTGCTATGGTACGTCTCTATTGACTTACCAACTTTTATGTATTGACAAAATGCACAGGTTGTGAATACAAGGAATCGCTGGAACAAGTAACCAATTTTTACGAACTTTTATCTATTGCAGCCGTCACCTTCTATAAATTACTATTATTTAGAGGTCAATAGCGACAGACAAATCTCCCTCTACAAGAGTTTTTAGTGGCGAGATAAATTGTTTAATTAGCTGTCATTTAACTTAACGAAAATTTTTCAAATAAAAGAGCTGATATAAGATAAAATAAAGATTAAAATAGATTTAGTAAAACGCCGCCCGACAGGTGTTCAATGAGCCAGCGTTTAGAAAAAAAACTCGCCCTGCCCCAAGTAAGGTTAAAAATCCATTCCGGCACAGACTTAGTTTTCCAGCTATTGATCCGGAACCAACTTCATGAAGCCGTCCTTTTACGTCCGACTCTAGATGATTGGCTAGTCAATGACAGCGATATTTTGCCCATTGTTAGTCGTTTGGAACCGCCTTATGTTTATTTGTTTCCAGAGTATGAATCGACCTGTCAGTTAACCGTTCCCGTTCCCGACTATTTGCCCAGTGGAATCAACCTGAAAACCTGGTTAAGATTTCCCGGTTGGCTAGAAGACGCCATTCCCATCCAATTGGAAATCTTAGAAACCACAGAAACCCGCGATCGCACTCCCGTCATCCATCCCTTAATGGTGACATTTCCGCCACCGAGAGACAGCAAGGAAAACTATTTGGGAACGGCTGAACCCAGTACCGCCGGAATCTTTGGTCTGATGTCGGGGTTAATCGATTTGGATAAAATTCCTGCCCGTTGGTTGGTGGCGGAACTGTTAACTCGGCTGTGTCAACATGGCATCAATTATGCCCAAACGCCCCAAGGGACTGAATTACTCAGCCAACTGAGTCGCACCCAGTTCTATCGGAATGGCGTTTATGCCTTTTCCGCCGCCCAAGTTCCGGCTTGGATATCGAGTAGTATCTCAATGGCGAATACTCTCCTCGCCGCGCAAATTGGACAACAGCATCTGCTTTCTATTTGGGAAGAATGGTTATTTGATTTAGCCCAAACTGATATTGAAATCGGAGATGGGGGCGGTAGGAGAGATGGGGGAGATAGGGGAGTTCACTCAGAATTGAATAAGGGCGGGTTTTGCACAAACGTTACGATCAATCGCGACAAGAAAGTCCCTAAACCCGCCCCGACAAACCCGGTTTCATATCAGCAAAGCGAAGCGTCCACATTCAACACGCAAAACCCTGAACAATGGTTTGCGGGACTGATTTTGGGACTTACCCAGGTGTCACCCAGAATGGCGAACTGTTTCCGGGCGATCGCGACTCAGGACTCAATGATACCAGGTGCTGATCAGACAATTGCTGCCCAAGCCAGCTACAGTTTAACCACTGGATTACCGGGACTGGATGGACTTCCAGGGCGTTGGTTGGTGGTAGAACTCCTGATCCTGTTGGCACAACAAGGGGATACCTATAGCCGTACAGAAGCAGGTTGCCAATTACTGAATCGACTCAGCCGTACTCGCTTCTTTAAGAATGGCATCCTCGCCTTTGCTTCAGCCCAAGCCCCCCGGTGGCTGGTGATCAGTCAATCAGCGGCGGCGGCGTATCATTCCTCTCTGGGGGTGCAGATGGGACAAGGGGGATTACTTCATGTCGGCGAACGATGGTTGTGGACGTTGGTTCCCAATGCCTTAAACGTTAAGGGAATGGACAACCCCGTTTCCGTATCCAATGCGGCGACAAAAACCTTTGTCTCCGAACTGGGAATGGATGCCCAGCGCTGGTTTGTGGGGATTCTGTTGGGACTGATTCAGGTGTCACCAAAAATGGCGAGATATGTACAGGCGATCGCGGCTCAAGCCCCACCGCCTCTCACACCTACCCCAACCTCCCCCGTCAGATTCGAGGATGTTCTTAATGAAGGAGGTTCACTGGGGCGATGAATGTCAACGAACAAGTTCTCCTCAACCGTGTCGAAGCTTTACGTATTCCCCTAGAAGATCCCAACTTACCCCTAGATTGGAAGGATTGGTATCATTTTATTTTGCTGGATCTGAAAACGGGAATCCGTCTACTCGTCAACGCGACTCTCATCGGCAGACCGGAACAGGGACAGATGCAAGTCAGCTTTATTGTCAACTTGCCCTCCACCCAAATTACCCCAGAACTGGAATCCTCTCCCTCA
Organism: uncultured Coleofasciculus sp.; assembly: GCA_964574085.1. Lineage (GTDB taxonomy): Bacteria > Cyanobacteriota > Cyanobacteriia > Cyanobacteriales > Coleofasciculaceae > Coleofasciculus. Next base: position 3,544 of record CAZNNK010000041.1, on the reverse strand, counting down.
GTGGCAACCTTTGGCACAACCTTTAGTTTAGATTGGCAACCGGACATGGTATGTCGTCATCCCTTACGTCTACAAGGGAGGGGGATTAATTTAGAAATTAATGGCATGAACTCATCGGTTCACGTTCACGACGAGAGGGCGCAGCTTTCCCTCAACGTTCAAGGACAAGCTGAAGCCATGCCCCTATTAATAACCGAGGATGCGCCATTCGGGAGTGGGTTTATTGGTTGGGGATTGATCCCCGGATTAAAGGTTTCGGGAGACCTATCCGTTTGTGGGCGATCCTTTGCCATTGATCACGACTGGTTTTGCTATCACGATCGCAATTTTGGTCGGTTTCGTTGGGGCGAGGATATTGGTTGGGAATGGTTTGTGGCTTACGTTACAGACAAAACGGGCAGATCCTTCACCCTGGTATTGGATAAACGCACGAATAGAAATCATTCCATTAGTGGTTTACCCTATATTTTTATCTATTCTGGCACTCGCTTGCGGAAGGTGTTTTTAGGGTCTACGTTACAGATTGATTGGGATTGGTCGGCTTCTGCCAGTTTACCGTTACGTCTCCCTGGCATCATGGCGTCACTGTTTGGCGATCGCACGGTGAGTATGCCTCAACAGTTACAGGTACAAGCGGCAGATGATCAGGATCAATTGTTATTAACCATGGCATTTGATGCCACGAGTGAGTTAATTGTACCCGATAATCAGAATCGCCAATATACCTTTATTGATGAAGTGACGGGTGCGGTTGACGTGACTCTCGTACTGCAAGGGGAAACAATACAAGCTAGGGGGTTTGCCTATGGTGAATATGTTCATTAGTTTGTAGTAAGCGCTGTCTTCGCTTCTGGCGTTTCTGGCACTAAAGTGCCGACTACGAACATCCTTTGACGGTTGCATCAAGCCCTAATTAATTTAAATGACTTCTTCAACAGTAACGATAACAGTTCAATCGGCGGGTGGATTCATGGGTAACTCAGCCCGGATCACCCTGAACCACCAAGACATTGAGTTTGTTTACTATAGTCGCGGACTGAATGTTGCTGTTATCGATGAAGTAACAGGACACCCCTTAGTTTGCACCACATTTGATACCTTTTTACCTGGAAACGCAGACCGATTTGCCGATCTGATCGAACAGTTACCCAGGGGTCGAATTGTGGCGATCGCGGTTAAAGATGATGCCAGTGCCAACCTGAGTCAGAGGGCTAAACGCGCCTGTCAATCCCTGGGAAGTCGGCAAGTTCACTGTCTCAGATTTCGCACCTCTTGGGCGCTAATTGGTCAAAAAGATGCCCAACCCGGAATCGCGAAAGAACAACTATCGGACTATTCAGATGTCATCTGTTCTCGTTTAATTTCTGTCTCTGCGGATGCTGTCCAGCGTCCCAGCTTAGGCGTGATATCAGCCGGGGGAAATCAGGGCAATTTTGCCCAAATGACCTGGAATAACGAAGAGATAGGGATAGAAGGAGGATATCAACGGGGATTGAATGTTGTTGTCTTTGATCGCCGTCATAAAACGCAAGGGTTCAGTCGTTCCTTTGATTTGTTTGCTAATCCAGAGAATGCCGACGCCTTTGCCCAACTAATTGAAGACTGTTCCCCCGAACACGGGATTGCCATTGCCATCAAAGATGATGCCGCTATCAATCTTTCTGAACGGGCAAAGCAAGCCTGTGAATCCATTGGCAGTCGCCTGATTCGCCATCTGCAATTACGCAGTTCGTGGGCGATTGTGGGATATAAAGATACATTAACCGATTCCGCCATAGAACAACTGAGTCATGAGCAACCCGTCGGATTTCGAGTCTGGTTAGAGAACGTCTCGGAACTGAGTTAAGTCGGTGGACTTTCATTAAAGTTAACGGTTAATCAGAGGGATATGAGTCAAGTCAAAACTCAAGCGTTATCTATTTTATGGTATCTTTTCTGGTACTATTAACTTTCATGAACTATCTAGCTCAAAAAAGCAAAATAAGATATTATAAATTTTTTCCATTACCAGACGTTCTCTAAAGCTGACAAAAATTACCGGACGTAATATGACATGGCTTGAGCCTCCCTGAAGCGTTAACTCAAAAACTTATTAACTAGAATCCAGGTTACTGATGATGCAGATGTTCAAACCTAAAGAGGCATTCCTTGCCTCAGGTCTCCTATTTTTGACACTAGGAATTGTTACCCCTCAGTTCCGACTCACCTCCCTGCGGCTGAGTCCGGTATTGGCTCAGGTTTCACCGGAGGAATTCGAGGTACCAGAATCCGTTCCCCGTGGGACAACCGTGCGGCTGGATGGTTCTAGCAGTATGGCAAAGGTAAATCAAGCCTTAAAAGAGCGCTTTGAACGACAGTATCCCAATAGTGATGTTCAACTCAATGCGGCTGGAAGTACCGCCGCCTTAAAAGCCTTAGTCAACGAAGAAATTGATCTGGCGGCGATTGGACGCCCGTTGACGGAGGTAGAAAAGGCACAAGGATTAGTGCAAATTCCCTTAAGTCGGCAAAAGATTGCCATTCTGGTAGGACCCAATAGTCCTTATGGGGATATAGATATTACCTTTGAGCAATTTTCCCGGATATTCCGAGGAGAAATTACCGATTGGTCAGAACTGGGGGGTGAACCCGGACCGATTCAACTGATCGATCGCCCGGAGTATAGTGATACCCGGCGGGCGTTTCAACGCTACGATGTGTTTAAAGCGGCATCGTTTAGAACTGGAGCCAATACCACCCAGGTAGAGCGAGATAGTACCGATGCCGTCATTGAAGAACTGGGGAAAAACGCTGGCGGGATTGGGTATGCGATCGCCGATCAAGTGTTTGATCGTCAGGATGTGAAAATCATCCCCATGCATAAAGTCTTTCCCGATGATGAACGCTATCCTTTTTCCCAATCCCTGTCTTATGTCTATAAAGAACCGGCAACGCCTGCGGTAGAAGCCTTTATCGGCTATGCTTTAGATCCATCCAATGAGGAGGTGGTTGACGAAGCCGTTGCCGAAACCACCACAGAACCAGAAGAGGCGATCGAAGAACCAGACGAAGCGATAGAAGCCGCCGCTGCACCCCAGTTAGCCCAAGCACCGAATGCACCCGATTCGCCCGAACCCGCCGCCCCCGTGGAGGTAGATGAGGTCGATGGAGAGACCCAAGCCACGCCACCCGGACTGATTCCCTGGTGGGTACCGTTACTGATCGCCCTTTCGTTTCTAGCTGGCGGTTTTCTCGTCTGGCTGCTTAAAGATCGCGACGATGATGACGATGATCGTCCAAAACATCGTCCTTTGGCTGGGGGAATGGCGACGAATGGTAAACCAACCAAGACAGTGGGTGCGGCTGTTCCTCCTCCAGCGCCAGCCCCAGCACCAGCTCCAACACCAGCACCAGCCCACAGCAGTTTACACCTAGTCCCTTATGATGGCAAAAACGCATACACCTATTGGGACGTAGCCCCCGTCCATATCCAGAATCTCCAGAATCAAGGTGGCAAAGATCTGGTGGTACGGCTTTATGATGTCACCGACAGCCTGATTTCGCC
>CAZNNK010000040.1:0-15176 GCA_964574085.1 uncultured Coleofasciculus sp. | reverse complement strand
AATGGGTATTTGTTCCCCCCGACCACGCAACTCCTCTAGGACTTGTAAACCATCTTTACCCGGAAGTCCCAAATCCATGATCAGCAGGTCAAATTTGTGGGAGAGAAACATATTCAGCGTCTCTTGAGCATCTGTGGCTACGCTAGTGGTAAATCCTTTCGCTCGCAGCCCTTTCTCAATAAACGCCGCAATACGAGGTTCATCTTCAGCGATAAGAATTCGATTCATGGGGTAGAATATCCTGTTTTTGATCTAGAGGAATGACAATCATAAATTGAGCGCCAGATCCGAGTCGGCTGTTGAGTTTCACCTGACCCTGATGCGCCTGGGCGATCGCTTGGACGATGGACAGTCCTAAACCTGCTCCTTCAGAACGACGACGGCTATTCGGGAGTCGGGCAAACCGCTCAAAAATACGTTTTTGGTTGGCTGGATCAATCCCTTCTCCACTGTCGCGAACCCAAAAACAAGCATAGTGTTTATTGATAGCTGAACCTAGGGTAATGGTATCACCTTCGCAGGTATTTTGGGTAGCATTTTGAGCCAGGTTCGTGATCGCTTGAGTGAGGCGTTGGCGGTCAGCGACAATTCGACCCGATGCGATCGCGTCCAGTTGCCAGTCTCGCTCGGCTAAGGCTTTGACTTTGGCAAAAAGTTCTTTGGTGAATGAGCCAATGTCTACCATTTCTAGATGTAAAAAATCACGCCCTTCTGCTTTAGCCAAGAGGAGCAAGTCATCAACAAATCGGTTCATGCGATCCAATTCATCTAAAACTAATTCTAAAGTTTCCTGTTGGGCTTTAGGGTCATCATCCCATAATTCCAGGTGTCCTCGAATAATCGTGATGGGTGTCCGCAGTTCGTGACCCGCATCATTAATAAAGTCTCGTTGGCTGGTAAACGCCTTCTGGAGACGATTCAGCATTTGATTTAGCGTGGTTGTCAGTTCCGCAATTTCACCACCGCCTTTTATGGGAATGCGTTGGGTCAGATCCGTTTCACTAATCGAACGCGCCGTTTCTGTTACCGAACGTAGGGGGGCTAGCATCCGTCCAGCAGCAACCCAAGCAATCACGGAAGTAACAACCATGACGATCAAGGTTACTTTAATGATTACCCAAACCACTTCATTGACTTCTTCCTCTTCACCCGCGATGACATTGGCGACGATAAAAAGTCCGCGAATTTCTCCGCCCATTTTCACGGGTTTGACATAATAAAGAATAGAACCTACTGATGTTTCTGTCTGACCTTTGGTTGGTTTGGTCAGATTACTCCAGCGTTTGAGTAGCTCTGAATCCGGTTGTAGCGGGTCGGGTAGTGCTGTCGGACTGGATTTGTAGAATTCACCGTCGATAATTGTGAGCAGAAATTCTCCGTCATTGGGAATATTACGGGATAGAAATACCTCAAATAAAGCCGCCACATCATCGCCAAACGGCTGACCCGTCAAGGGATTTTTTCCTTGTTGGAATAATCGCTGGAACTCCTGCACTTCTTGGATTAAATAGCTGTCGATTCGTTTGTGTACCTTCTCAACTAGAACTTGACGGATCAGCCCAACTGAGGTAAAGGTGAAGCAAACCGTTAGCAGGACATACCAAGCAAGGATGCGAGTTCGCGCTTCCCAAAATAGATTACGCCAACCCCAACACCCTTTCATTTTACTCGCCTCATGATTTTGATCAGGGTTGGCTGAGGCGAGGTTGTTACCCAACTTAGTCACGTCGGTTCCCTGGTCGTTCGTCAGTTATCTCAAAACTTGATGTTAATCTTAGCGAATATGTTCCTGAATTGACTTCTGCTTGAATGAAAAACTAAGGACTGGAGAAATGTTGTCACAGCATGTTATACGCCTCTGTCTTACAGTATCTATGAGAAAGTCCTATTATACCTGATTTGACTTTAGATGTATTACATTAACTCTGACACTGCTTGATGCAGGTAGGTGGGGAAAATTTTTGGTCACACCTCAGGTAAATTAGGTAAATAGGCTTAAAATGAAAAAGTAGTTAGGATAGTTCCCACATAGATAAGGTCATTGCTAGAATCGTGTTCGGGATTAAAAATGATCAATAATCCAGGGGTGATGGATATGTTGTCATTCGCATGCCAGGTATAAAACACTTCCAGATGCCAAGTCGTGTCTTTATCTTTATAGTCTTGATTGTCGATTTGAAAAGTATTATTAATTACCTTCGGCGGCTGACCGATAACCATCCCGCCTAAATTTCCAGGTTTGCCTAAATCGGGAAATGCTAAGGTGAGGGCATAATTAAAAATATCGGCTTGGGGATCACCAGGTAAATTCAACGCCGTGGCTTGAGTCCAACCCATCCAACCCCCTAAAATTAACTTAGGACTGAGGCGAACGCTGATATCTAAAGCGTAGGAATTGGCAACAATATGGTTACTTTGATCATCAAACGGATCGTTAGCGCGATCGCTCCCTGTTCCTGTATCGATGATATTGTAGGAATGGACGTAAGCGAAAGCGATGCCCAGGTTATCGTTAGGATTTAAGGTTAGCTGCGCGATCGCCCCATATTCAGCACCAATTCCTGAGTCTAGTTCATTAGCATCGTCAGCCGCATAACCCAAGCTAAAAGTGGCAATCTCACCCAATTCATAAAGCAAACCGACTCCAGCATCACCCCCTAAATCATAAATGGGATTGCCATCGCCAAACTTGGAAATTGCTGCATTTGGTGCTAAATTGACCTTTCTCGTCGGCGTACCTAAGCCGCCACCAATGGTCGAAATATAAACCCTGGCATTTTTACCGAGAGGAAAACGATATGCTACTCTGTCTAACTCCAGCTCATTTTCATCTTGCCCATCCAAATCTAACCGCGCCATTTCTGTACCAGTGACATCCTCAAACTCCGGAGCATTTTTGGCTTCTAAACTGACTCGGAGACGGTCTTTTCCGGTGAAACTCGTATCAATATCGAGGCTAATTTTATTGCCGATAGTAAAGGTGGGATCAATATCCTCCTTACTGCCATCTGCCTGAGTTTTACCGGCTAGATAATTAATCGCAAACAGGACTTCCCCTTCCAGAGTTGTGGTTGGAGCAAACGGTTTAATATCTATCTGTTCTAAGCGTTCAATAGAGTCTCGCATCCGCGCCAATTCCGCTGCAAACCCCTTAATTAATCCTTGCAGTTCGGCTAACTTTCTGACCTTTTCTGGAATATGATTTAGGCAAACCTGTAACCGGGCAGCAAACTCGTATCGGGTCAGGGTTCGATTGGTGCGATCGCCGCGATCGGGATATTTAGCTAAACAACCATAGCGTTGGTCTAGAGACTCTAGCACTTGGAACTGCCAATCTGTGGGTTGAATGTCCGAGAGTTGCCAAACTGGGGTAATTTGAGACATGGGGTCAACAGATAACTGATCAGGATGAACCGCTTCAGCAGAACTCTCTGTTGCTTGTGCCATATTACCGCAGAATGAGGCTAGAGTAAACAAAGCTGAAACCATTGCCACAGCTTTGCCCAAATGATTGGACATATTTTTAGCTGATTAAAATTGATGGTAAGAATTGGGTTTGTAGTCAGGGCTTCAGCCATCTTCAGCTAGGCGTTATAGCAATCTTTTTTCTAAAGAACGGACATCTCCATCATCTTTTTGGCATAATTCTGTTCGGGAATGTTGGTAGGTTAGCTGTTGCTGAGACTGAAGGTATTTGCGAGCATAGCGATCCGTAATATAGCGGTTGATAACCTTATCCACCGCCAGCAGCGCCTGCTCAATTTGCTTCCGTTTTAACCCCAGCTTCTTACCTAGCTTTTTGAAGCGGTAACTCAGCGGTCTGATAATCGTGCGTCGGCGTCGAGACCCTAACTTTTTGTTGTACTTGGTTTTGAAATATCCATCCTCAACCAGTCCCCATTTTTGGCGCAAGTTTTCTAGACTAGAGTACATCCAAGCATCACTCCAGCGCAGCATATAGAAGTACATGTCGGTTAATTCTATTGGCGGTCCCGGTACATAGGTGACTAAGGAGTCCGGTTCAAAATAAATTGATCCACCCGCTTCTTTGACCGTCATACAGAAATCCAAATGTTCTTTAGTACAGAGCATTTTGGCATCGAGATAACCAATTTTTTGGAAAATTTCTCGGCGAATTAACACAGAATGAAACTCAGCAAGTTCGGTTTCAATTCGTTTTAACTGGGGTCGTACCTCTGATACCTGCTGACCTTGTTTGTACATCTTTTCTCGGATATGTCGTTTACCATGAATATCGGTAACAACATGGCATTCCCCTGCGGCAAAGTGAATGGTTTCGTGTAAGGGTTCATCTTGGCACATCAGCGGACCAACCACTGTCGCACCTGTTTCTTCCGCACAAGTGACTAAGGCATTCAACCAACCGGGAGAAACAATCACGTCGTTATCCACAAAGACAAGATATTTGGTATCAACGTAACTCAAGCCAATGTTGCGAGCGTGATTTGGAGACAGGTAGTAATTAGTTCGCACGAGTTGGAACTGTTTGGCTTGGGCTTGGGTTTCCAGGTAGCGTTTGATTGGAGTGGGTGAATTGCCATCAACGTACACTAATTTAAAGGAAATTTCTGTATGTTCGTAAATGCTTTCCAGAGATTCTTTGGTGTAGCTAAATCGTTCGCGAGGAACAACAACCAGTGTAACTTGTGGATCTGTCATTGCTGATGAATTCATGTTTAAATTTGCTTGGGTTTTCCTGGTGTTATTTGATAATTCAGAGGCTGGTGATAAAGTCATAAATTCCTCCTGTAAATAGATTTTGTCAACGGCGATAAAATTGATTCAGTCATCGAATTAGATAACAGACATACCCTAGCACATCTCTAGATGACGGCTAACTGAGATTACACCAAGCGACGCTCTAATTGAGCAGTTTTTCTAGTTCATAAAGCATCGTTAACTCATCAGCAAAATTTACTGAATTAAACAGATTCATTGTCGGATCATATATTTCCCGCCAATACCTGCCTTGAGTTAAACTCTTCTCCAGCAAATCCCTACCAATGTGCTGCCAGTACAACCTTTGATTGTAATAATCAATGTTGTCAGACTGACGCCAATCGGTTGCCAAGGTTTTCGGTGCTAACGAGTTAGTTTGCTTTTGCTTGACAGACTTCATCTCTTTTTCATACGGGATACTAGCCCAATCAGGAGTATTGGTTTCGATAATATAGCGATGAAAAATGTGAGATTTAATTCCCTGACCCTGATAACTAAATACAGCCCGGATAAAATTGGCATTAAGAAACGGAGACAGAACTAAACTTGTTTGGGTATTCTGGGAACCAGATTCACAACGCCTACAGCGTTCAAATAAATAGAAAAAAGTGAGCTTTTTTTCCGGAGATACACCAAAGGTTTCTGCCTGCTGATAAGCGTCTAATATGAGATTTTTTACATTATCTTTTTGCTGATTCAGCATAGTTTTAGGGATTTTGCGTAACACCCATGACGTTATCTTTTCTTCATACTGACCAACTTCACAGTTCTCAGCTTTAACTTTTCTAGCAAACCAAGGCTTGCCAATAGCCCCAGCATGTCCCATCACCTGAACCCGACCCGATGAAATACCCGTTGGCTGAGGCAAGAACGTCTTTAATTTATGATTGACCATATTGCCCGCTTGCCATAAAAGTGATGCACAAATAGAATGACGCAGCCAATCTGTTGATTCAGGAGGAAGTTCTACTTCCTGCTTAAATCTTAATGGAAAATCCGCAATTTCTGCCAATTGCTTAGCCAAAATCACGTCATAATTATTGGCAGGTCCTTTCACCTTGGCATTCAGGTTTAAACCCAAATGTCTGTAGGTTGAGAAAACAGCGCGACTATCATAACCACCGGAGAGTCCACCAGAAGCATGGGAAAATAGGGACTGAGTTGATTTGACATAATCGATTAAAGAAGTGCGGGCTAATTCCAGACAGTCGGCTTCTGGCATATTTTCCCGTTGTACCCATTTTTCCAGGACGTTTAACCGCTGTTTAACCAGTCCGTTGACAGACCACTTGTATAAGGTTGATGGTTCAGCAAACTTAATCTGAGAAAAGCCAGTGCAATTTAGCGGAAACCAACCAAAAAAACGACAACACTTGACTGCCCATTCGGCAAAAACTGGTTGCAGAGGGAGATTGAGGGTGGGAAAGGCAAAGATGCGATTACTGAGAATAATTGTGCCATTATGCTCATATTCAAAGAGTTGAGCATGACCTAAGCCATCATTGAGTAAGTAAGACTGTTCAGTTGACTTATCATTCCAAAAAAGTAACATTGGAGGGGCAATTTCGCCCAGAACGTTTTCTGGTTTTGCTTGCAATTCTCGCGCCAACTGAGGTAAAGCCAAAGTTGGTTGAACTGAAATTCCTCTTTGTTGTAAAACTTGGTGTCCGTTGAGAGGAAAATTGATTGCCAGAACTGAAGTTAGTTCATCTTCTTGATAGAACGGGGCTAGCCATCCGTCAACAGCTAGTTGATAATAAACTAGATGGAGATTTCCGTAACTGAGTAATTTTAGAGGCGGTTTTTGGGCAAACAGGGGGGCATAAAGTCGGTCAAATCGGTCTAGGACATTGTTGGGGTGAAGATTGGGATCTGCTGAGGAATTTGACCATAATAGAAACAGGATCATCGTCTTGACTTAAATTATTAGGTTTACCCATTCATCAAGTATTTCCAGAAACCGGGTTTTTCGTGAGAACGAAATATCGGTATTTTACCCAAATAAACCCGGTTTCTTGACCGATGTCCTAGGTCTCTACAACAGATGACGCTAACTGTTCCACCCGTGACTGAGTGGATTTTGAATTTAATTGTTGCTGGTAAATTTCCACAAGTTCATCGTTGAGTTTATGCATATCATATTTTTCCTCGACCCGCCTACGACCCGCCTGACCCATCGATTGCCAGAGTTCTGGATGTTCAATTAGATAGCTAAGTTTTTCCGCCAGGGTATCCCCATCCCGTTCGGGGACTAAGAAACCCGACGTCCCATTTTCGATTAATTCAGGAATACCACCATGTAAGGTGCCAATTACAGGTAATCCCATCGCCATTGCTTCTTTTAAGGTATTCACTGGTGCATCCTGATTTCCATCAGCAGCCGTCACAGAAGGGGCGATTAAAATGTGAGACTTATCCAGAATTTGAATCAGTTCTTTCTGCTGTTTCCATCCCAAAAGATTGACAATATGACCGACACCAAGTTTGGTGATCAGGTTCTGGAACTCTTCCTTGAGCGGACCATCGCCAATAATGTTATATTCGAGGTTACAGTGAACCTGGGCGAGTTTCGCGATCGCACGAATCCCGTACTCGATTCCTTTCTTTTCAACCAGGCGTCCCGTGGTAGCAATACGAATGTGACCATCAGCCGGGAAATAGCGGGGAGTAAAGGCAAATTTACTACAATCAATTCCTGACCCCAGAATCCGAATTTTTGTCGCCTCACAACCGAGTTGAATCGCACGCTGTCGAAAAAATTCGCAGTTGGTTAGAAAAAAGTCGCCTTCAGCAAAGAGTTGATCATAAACCTGATCACCCCACTTTTTCAGATACTTACTAATATCAGAACCGCGAAACGTGGTGATTAAGGTTCCCTGGAGTAAACCGAGATTACGAAACAGCAGTCCCATCAATCCTACTGATCCAAATTGACAGTGGATAATGTCGTAATATTTACCCTCCAGAACAGGTATGGCTTTGTAGAGTAACTTGAATGACTTAGCGCGTTTCCCATACTTAGATACATCCAGTAATTTCCGGCAGGCTGAAGGATTTCTGCCAAAATTATCGATTAGTAATTCATTCGTTTTCAGTTCTCGTAATAACTGATTGTCCGGTGGCGTCGGGGAATAGTAGGTATGCTTGAGTAAGTTGTATTTTTCCACAATAGGATGTACTTTCTCGGTATGGTTCGCCGGACCATCAAGGGCGTAGATATCCACCTGATGACCGCGCTCCATTAATCCAGCAATTTGATTGAGGATAAATGTCTCGGATAAAACTGGGAAATTTCCCACTAGAAATGCTATTTTCATGGTAAAATTTAAGCCAAAAATAGGGTAGACTAATTTTGAGTTTTTTGTCGGGGCGGGTTTCACTACTATCGTTTCTGACCTCACCCAGATGTAACTAAACCTGCCCTGATTGAGTAGAGACGTAGCATGCTACGTCTCTACAAAACGTAGCCGGACTAGACTGTGGTAATGAAAACAGAGGAACCAGCTTCTACAGATTGATTGGAAAACTGAGGCTGAGGTAAGTCGGAATTCAACAATTGTTGATAAATTTCTAAGAGTTCCTGATTCAGTTTATACATATCATATTTTTGTTCAACACGCGCCCGACCTGCCTGACCCATTGATTGCCAGAGTTCTGGATGTTCAATGAGATAGCTAACATTTTGGGCAATGGCATCAGGATCACGTTCAGGGACTAAGAAACCCGAAATGCCATTTTCGATTAATTCGGGAATACCACCGTGTAAGGTGCCAATTACAGGTAATCCCATCGCCATTGCTTCTTTTAAAGTATTCACAGGTGCATCCTGATTCCCATCAGCCGCTGTCACAGAAGGGGCAATTAGAATGTGAGATTTATCCAGAATTTTCACCAGTTCTTCCTGCTGTTTCCATCCCAACAAGTTCACGATATGACCGACGCCAAGTTCAGCTATCAGGTTTGAGAAATCTTCCTTGAGCAGACCATCGCCAATAATGTTATATTCAAGGTTAGGGTGAACTTGGGCGAGTTTCGCGATCGCGCGAATCCCATACTCGATTCCTTTCTTTTCAATCAGGCGACCTATTGAGACAATTCTCACGCGACCATCAGCCGGAAAATAACGGGGAGTGAAGGCAAATTTATGACAATCAATTCCTGAACCAAGAACCCGAATTTTATTTTCGTCGCAACCTAACTGAATGGCACGCTGTCGAAAGTAGTCGCAATTGGTGAGAAAAAAATCGCCTTTTTCAAAAAGCTGATCATAAACTCTATCGCCCCGCTTTTGCAGGTACTTACTAATATCATACCCCCGAAACGTGGTGAGAATTTTACCATTAATTATACCAATATCTCGAAACGCCAGAGCCATGAGTCCAAAAATACCAAACTGACAGTGAATGATATCGTAGGACTTTCGGTTCAAGAAGGGAATGGCTTTATAGAGTAATCGTTGGTCTTTAGCTTCTTTGCCAAATCTTGCCTTATCTATCAGTTGCAGTAAAACTAAGGGATTTTTATCGAGATTAACCAGCAATAATCCTAAGAGTTTCAGCCAACGCCACCCGTCATTTTTGGGGCGTTCGGGTGGGTAGTAGGTGCGCTCTAAGAGCTTGTATTCCTTGACAATGGGATGTACCTTAGAGACATCCTCCGGGCGACCGTCGATGGCATAGATATCAACCTCATGTCCATCATCGAGTAAGCCTTTTATTTGATTGAGGATGAATGATACAGACAAGATGGGGAATGTTCCTACGAATAATGCTATTTTCATGGTTGATTGTTGATTGTTCATGGTTGGGTTCCTTTGGAAATTATTCTCTCCCTCATCTCCCCCATCTCCCTCATCTTCCCTATCTCCCCGATATTTATCCCTTGCACTACAGGGGCTTGATTAGCACAGGGATAGTGGATAACGCTAATTTTTCCCTGGTGAAGAGGTAAATGATTCAATTCATTGGTACTGATGCCAAGTGTTTGACCGAGAAAGCGTTTGAGGATTGCCTCACTTGCCACAATTAGTCCTGTTAGTAATGGCTGGGAATCCATCATCCCTGATGCAGCGTTCGCGTCAATGGTTTGTTGCCAAACTTGGGGGAAATCATTTCGCGATACCTGTAGCTGTAAAGTTTCTGGATGGTATTGCAGAATTTGTGCCGCTGTGACTTGGGCATTGTCGCGGTCATGATTAATACTGAAGTTAAGGGTTACATCTTCCAGTAATTGGGTTAGTTTTTGAATTTGCTGAGGATGAATGTCACCAGATGGTATCAGTAACAAGCGTAAACCTTGACGCCCCTCCTTTAGTTTGGGTAGGGTTTTACCTAGATGGGCGGTAAGATTCAAGGCTTCTAGTTGGGCTGGCTGAGGCACACCTGCGGGAAAATGTAAGACACTCATACCACAGTTACACTGTTGCAGAGTATGAAAGCGATTAGGTGTTAAACCGATTGCTGTACTAATCAAGGCGCGGTTTGTACCGCCGTGACTCACAATTAAGATAGTTTGACCAGAATGATGAGGTAAAATGTCTTGCCAAAATTGTTGGGCTTGTGCATAAAGTTCAAGGACAGGGAATCGGGGATTGGGGATTTGGGATTGGTAAAATTCTCCCTTGTCTCCTCCGTACCTCTGCACCTCCGCATCTCCGCACCCCGACACCCCCATCTGAAACTGGTGAGGATGTTCTTTCCAGCAGCGATATGCTTGGGAAAATTGTTCGCGCACATACTGAAAAGGTAAGCCTTCCCAAGCAGGGATATTAATTTCTTTGAGCGTTTCAGCTACTCGTAAAGGTGGTAACTTATCGTTAACGGTGCTAATTGCGGCTATAATTTCATGGGCAGTTTGTTGGGTGCGTTTTAGGGGGCTGGTATAAATGGCGTCGATGGGCAGTTCTTTGAGAATTAGACCCGTTTCATAAGCCAACTTGCGCCCTGGTTCAGTTAAGACGGAATCATCACAACTGCCTTGATATCGTCCCTGTTCGTTATATGTACTTCGACCATGACGTATTAAAATAACTCCTGTGCCAGGTGATTGGTGATTGAGACTTGAGTTGCTCCCCTTAAAAAGCGGTGCATTCGTTACATTTTGATTGGCATTTTCGGGGGAAACAGAGTGATTTGAGGATGGGTAGACGAGGGCAGCCATACTATCAATTTGGTTGAATCTTTAACAGAAACAAAGCAGAGGACAAATGGAAAGGCAATAGGACAATGGATAGAAAAATAGGGGGTGTAGGGGCAGGTTTTACAGATAACTTATGGCGACATCTAACGCCCGATTTGAGCGGTGTTATGCCGGGATGAAAGTTGATCAGAATCATGATTTTCAATGGCAACTTGTAGCCGATAAAGGGTGGCGTACCGCTGACCTAGACCCATGAGTTCGGCATGAGTCCCGCGTTCTAAGATTCTGCCTTTCTCGATATAGAAAATTTGGTCGGCTGAGGTGGCAGATCTCAAGTCGTGGGTAATCAGAAATGTAGTAGAATTATAAGTTAATCGTTCTAGTGCTTCGCTAACAGCGCGTTCATTTTCGTTATCTAAACCAACGGTTGGTTCGTCTAAAATCACAATAGGCGCTTGACGTACTGCCGCCCGCGCGATCGCAATCCGTTGTCGTTGTCCACCTGAAAGTGTCGCCCCCCGTTCTCCCAGGATGGTGTCATAGCCTTGGGGCAGTGCCATGATAAAATCGTGAGCATTCGCCAGATGCGCGGCGACGATAATCTCATCCTCCGTCGCACCCAGGGAACCATAAGCGATATTGTCCCGCACAGTCGTGGCAAATAAAACGCTATCTTGCAGGACAATACTGATTTGACGGCGCAAGGATTCTAGTTTGTATTCTCGCAAGTCATGTCCGTCAATGAGAATTTGCCCTTCTAAGGGGTCATAGAGGCGCAGGAGTAAACTAACTAACGTAGACTTGCCGCCCCCAGAAGGACCCACTAATGCCACCCGTTGACCCGCTTGCACCTGAAAGTTGAGACCGTCTAATATACCTTTATCCGGTTCATAGCCAAAGCTAACATTTTGGAAACGGACTGCACCTCGGAAAGGGGGGGCGTCCACAGCACCCCGCGTATCCCGAATGTCAGGAACCGTATCCAGGAGGTCAATTATCCGTTCTCCGCAAGCTGTGGCTTTGGCAATCTGTGCCGTATACCTAGCCAATTGGCGTGTGGGTTTAAAGGCGGTTTTCAGGTAGGTGATAAATACCAGTAAATCGCCCGGTGTCACCACCTTAGCCATGACCAATTGTACCCCGCGCCACAACACCAATGCCGTCGCGATCGCCACTAATATCTCTACGGTGCGTTGCAATCCCGCCGACAATCGCTGCGTCTGCGCCCCTTCTGCTAAACTCTTCTGGTTTTGGCTAGCAAACGAATCCTCTAACATTCCTTCCAAAGAGAGGGCTTGCACCACTTTAATCGCCCCCATCGATTCCGCCACCGTCGCCGCCATTGCCCCTTCCCGTTTGCGCTGCTGGCGGGCAATTCCGTGAATCCGTTTGCTAATTTTCAAGGTGGAGATCACAAACAGGGGAAAAATCGCGATCGCAATCAGGGTTAATTCCCGATTCAGCCAAAACATCACGCTCACTATACCAACAAAGGTGAGGGAGTTAACAATTAGTGGTAAAGCTGCCGTTACTGCCACCTCACGCAGTTTATCGGTATCATTAGTAATGCGAGTAATCAGGTCACCACTTTTTGCCTGGTTGTGGAAGGAAAGGGACAGACGCTGCAAGTGAGCATAGAGTCGGGCGCGGATATGGGTAACAATACGAGTCGCCGCTAGAGACATCCCCACCAAACCAATATAAGCCGCCACAGAACGCAACCCCGTCGCCACCACAATCGCCACGGTTAAGATAGTCAGCAGTACAATGGGTTCAGCATTATCGAGTAAGGGGATAGTCAGGTCAGGCGTAGCCACATCCGGCACAATCAAGCGGTCAAAAATTAATTTTAGGGGCCACGGTTCTAAGAGTCGGATCACAATTTCACCCACCAGTCCCAAGCATGCGATCATAAGTAAAACGCTCTGCTTACGGATTTGGGGCCAAAATCGCTGCACAATCCGCTTCATTGCGGGTAAGGCTTGCTGTATGTTTTCTGGGCGTTTTTGTTTCATTATCAAGCTCAGTTGAGTGTGGAAGGATAGAAGGGTAGAAGAGTAGGAAGTTAAGAATATTTCAGTGACCAATCAACAATCAACAATCAACAAGCACCCATTAAACCAACCTAACCCTAGCCATAGCCGGAATCTCTTGCTGTTTTAAAACCTGCTGATACACCCAGTTCCAGTTCTGTTGTTCTCCAGAAGGAGTAAGTTGGGTTTTCACTTTACTCTGAGCGGCAATTCCTAACTGTTGGCGTAAACTTGGCTGATGAATCAACTCTCGGAATGCCAGGGTTAATTCCTGGCTAGAGGCAGGATTTACTAGCAAAGCATCAATCCTATTTTCCAAAATCTCACCAATCGCATCAACCGTGGTTCCCACAATGGCTCTACCTGCCAGCATCGCTTCGAGTAAAGCATTGGGACAGCCATCATGTAGGGAGGGAATGGCAAAAATATCCAGATAAGGCAGGTAAGCTAGGGCGTCTTGGCGACTAATCTTTCCAGTAATTAACACTTGATTAGCAATACCACTACGGCGAAGTTCTTGTTCCCAGTACCCCCGCTCTTTTTGCACAAAATCTCCCACCAGCAGCAGCGTCAATTCGGTTTCTTGAGCCAGTTCAGCACAAGCATCTAGTAAATATTCCAATCCTTTTTTATCGCGGAAATTACCCACTGAACCAATCACCGTTCCCCGGAACTGCTCAACTAACGCTGGGGTGGTAAATTGGTCAAAATTAATGGGCGCGATCGCGTTTAAAAAGGCTGATGATTTCTCCTGGATACTGGGAACCAATACCCTAGCTCGATTCATTAAATCCTGGCTAACAAATGTTACCCATGAAGAATTATCCAGCGTCCAGGTAATTTGTCCATGCTGCTGGGGACTAAAGCTATGCTTATGCAGGTCAGCCCCGCGAACACTATTGATAACAGGCAGATTGTTTTCTCGCGCCAGAAGTGTGGTTAAAAATCCAGTTTCGTTAATAAAAAAGCCGTGAAATATATCAAACCCATGGAGTTGATGTAACTGTTTTAATTGACTATAAATATCGCACAAATAATCTTGTTCTTTTGCACTCGTCGAACGAATGGCTGGCTTGAGGCGATGCACCATAATCCCATTCTGTTCAGTCGTTTGACAACTAGAGCGTCTGTATTCGCCAGCCAACGCTTTTTCTCGTTCAGTCCGGAAAACCGCTCGGAAAACCGCAACATGGACTTTATAGCCTAAATCTTTTAACATTTGAGCGATACGCTGAGCCGACTCGCCCACACCCCCAACATCAGGGGGATATTCTAGGGTAGTTAGACAAACGTTGTGTCTCATGATTGCGGTAGCTGATTGGGCAGAAGGATTTAACGGATGAGAAGGCACAAAACTAGAATTCTCCAGGTTTCCGCCCCTGCTGAATCAGCTAGGGGTTAACTTGAGTAACAGCTTTGATGCTGCTATCCATAGCTTTACAAAACTACATGAATTCTTAATGAAACTTTTATGAGAAGAATCTCATGGGAACACCTGTGTAAGCCGTGTAGGGGCGACCCGCCTACCTAAATTAACAATTCAAATCCACTAAAATTACTCGGGTCGCCCACCTTAAGCTAGGTTTGTAGTTGCGCTGTCTTCTTTAGAGCGCAGAGTGTCAAAGATAGGTCACGCTGCCACCTCTTGGTTCTGGAAAAGCCCCCGCAAACAAGCACTTGTCTTATCCACACCATTGAAATCAAACGTAGCGGCTGTTGGTTGTTCGTTGAGATAAGTGATTATTTTGTGGGCCAAGGTTTCGGCTTGTAAGTCTTCGGAACAAATTGCTTTGACAATGCCTAGCTGTTCTAACTTTTTGGCACGAATCGTCTGTTCTTGATCATTATTGCCCGTAAACGGCAAAATCATTGCCCGAACCCCCGTCATCAAAATATTCATCGTCGTGTTGTATCCCGACATACTAATCGACAAATCAGCCTGTTGCATATAATTCAACAGGTGAGGGGTATAACGTTCAATCGTGATATTGGTTTGACCTGCTGCCAGATTTTGCAGTTTGGCAAACACGGCATCGGGAACGAAGGGTCCGGTAAACATCTGGATATGATGAGGTAACCTTGCTTGTAAAAGCGGTGCTGTTTTAACCACAGATTCGAGTAACTCATATCCAAATCTACCGCCGCCAACACTCACCAAAATCATCGGTTTTCTCAGAGTAGGCATAGCCTGAATCTCTGGGGGGCGCTGCACGACATAGCCAGTGTAATGTACCTGACAATTAAGATCATCCACCCGCGAAAAAC
>CAZNNK010000039.1:0-15300 GCA_964574085.1 uncultured Coleofasciculus sp. | reverse complement strand
GGGTGGGGTAGAGTCAAGGTATTGCTTGGGTTTTCCGCTTAAGTTGACACCAATGAGTATTGACCTGCGCCGCTTTAATATAAAACATACAATAGTAAGCACGAGAGACGCTAAATTCAGGATAACCGTCTTGATTCAAGTTTTTAGCAGCCGATAAACTCCTGGCTGCTTTCTCTAAGAGTTTTTGTTGTTCTGAAGTCATGATTACTATACCTTCTTGGCTGACATTCCGGCAATACTCCTTCTCCTATTAGGTGTTCGGTGGCTTTTCCCACAAAAAAGTTTTCAAATAGATATAGTGGGGCGCTCAAAAAGCCCAATCCATTCAAAATCATCGCTATGAATCCTGTTGAAATATCTGCGGAATGTAGGGTCTAGTTAAATTAAGTCTAGGTTGTTTTGAGCGAATTCAAACCACCACCTGTAACCAGCATAGGCATTGGCATCTGGGCATGAAGCGATACGCTGTTTTGGGGCTACGGCAACGATGATGGAATATCTCAGGTGCGAGACGCCTTTACCGCTACTTTAGTGCAGTGCGATCGCGAGACGTTTTGAAGAGTGTGAGGAACACCGCCCCAACCCAAATTCGGCAAAAAAGACAATCTTTCCCCGATTTTTAATAGAGCATCCAATACTTTAGACCAGGATAGGACGAATACACACGAACCATACCACTGGTAACAACGATCGCTATAGCTGATGGCATCATAGGCACCCAGACTCCTTGGATCAAGATCACATAAGAGCAGCCATAGAGAACACTCAGCATTCCGGCTACTGCCACACCCAATAATAGAGGGGAACGGAAACGCCAACTGACCCAACCAGCCACAAGAGACCAAGCCCCAAGCCAAAGATATTCAGCCCACTGAGACCACCATACCAACAGAGGTCGCTCATCCTTAACTGCGCTGATAATTTGACTGGTCATCTGGGCTTGCAGAAATACCCCAGCCGCTTCAGGTCGGTTGCTGTGATTGTAAGGCGTGGCATGAATATCGTGAAAGGTTTTATCAACGGTGCCAATGAAAACGATACGGTCTTTGACCAACTCAGGGGTTAATTTATTCTCTTCAAGTACCTCTTTTAACGTATAGGTAGGCGCAATCGATTCTACTGAACCCCTAGCCCGATAATTCAGTAACATTTGATACCCCCCGGCATCGATATTCTGATATCCGCCACTATTGCTTTTTAGAATCGGGAAAACAACCTGACCAATCTGCAAGTCATTGTTTTGAGTCAATTGAGCCGTAATGCCCTCATCTTCTAAGTAACGCAACGCTAGGACTAGACTCAGAGAGTTACTGATTTGGCATTCGGATTGCTTAGGAGGCTCTAAACCCAAAAGATGACGACGCACAACGCCATCTGGATCTAACATTACATCACTAAACCCAACTCGTTCAGGTAAGGTGTCTGGAGAAATATCCGGAGGAGGTGGAATTCCGGGATTATCGGTGGTATCTCCTACTTTACAGACGGTTATTAAACGCTTGTCTTGGCGTAAACGTTTGGCTAACTCAGAATATTGAGGGTCTACCGGAAAATCTCGATAGAGGTCTAAACCAATGACTCGTGGTTGGTATTGGGCTAATTTATCCAGGAGTTGAGCCAGTTTAGCATTCGACAAGGATAACCCTTGCCGTTGGGCAGAGGATTGAGATTGAACATCATCCCCTGTAATCGTAATCATCAGCAGGCGTGGGTCAGGACGTTCCGGTTGAGGACGGATTTGCATAAAGTGGTCAAATGTCTTGAGTTCCAAAGGCTGTAGCATACCAGTCAAACCGATACCCATTGCTATGCCTGCACCCGTCAGACTTGCCAAGAGTTGCAGTCCCCGGGATTTCCACGATTTGGGTTTTTGACGCGGTCGTTGCTGCTTGTTGAGGTATTGCAGTTCAAAAATTGGTGCTTTGCCAATACCCTTTAAGTAGTGATTGCCACGGGAGACAATGGTTAAGTTTGTAAGTCCAGCATCGTCAATCAAGTCTGTTGTCACTTCCGACAGCAGAATTTGTCCCCCATGGGCGAGTGAGGACACCCGCGCCGCGTAGTCAACTTCCTCGCCAATAAAATCATCACCGTCGGGTAAGGGACTCCCGGTGTGCATGCCAATTCTGACTTGTAACGGACCAAGGGGGGTGTCAATGGGTTCACTGGTGTGACTAATTTGCAGCGCCACCGCCCACTGAGCCGCTTGAGACGCATTGGCAAAAACTACAAAGTAAGCGTCACCTTCAGTCTTAACCACACGTCCCCCATAAGCCACTAAATTTGCTTCGACACGCTGGCGATGGGGTTTGAGAATCGTGTCAAAGTAGAGACGATTGCGGGTCGTGATGTCATTTCCCTTTAAATATTTTTTGACCGCTGTGGAATTAACCAGGTCTGTGAACACCATGGTTACTACATGGTCTGATACGATAACGTGTTTATCGATTACGGGTTGCATCACAGATCAATGATTCGCTGTTGGCAAGGTAAGCACGAGAGGAACCCTGGTTGGCTTAACCTACTGTTTACATTACAGTTATCAACACTTTGAAAATGAGACAGGAGTATTAAGTTAAGTAAGGATGAAGACTTTGTAAACGGACTGTGAAGACTTTGTAAACTTTATATAAATGTCCGGCAAGTGTTTAAGATGAACCCTGATTGCCGCTTGTCTGGCTGATAATAGTCCGTCTATTGCACCCAGAAGACAAATTCAAGTCGCTAAAAAATTATTGATGGCAAGATCTAGAGGGTCTAAATCAGTTTTGAAATAATAATTTTGCTGGGTATAGTTTTCAGCATTGTTTTTTATTCATCCTTGCGGTTGGCTAGATAAGTGTATAATGGACTACAGTAAAAGAAGGATGTCGGTTTTTAGCATTCGCTGACTCCAATATTCCATGGCGCAGTTTTAAAGCGAAAATCCGCTTATAGATAATAGCAGATATCAAGAAGGGTTTCAAAAATATAAATAAAAGTAATAAAACTGCGTTAAAAAAATTAATCGATGATTTCTAAGTAACGTCGTATTTGAGTTTATCCTAGTAGACTAAAATATTTTTTTTGGGTAGGAAAATATAAATTAATGATGTATAGTTTTATGACTAAAATGAGAAAAAATTGCCATCCTCGGCTCATTGTTCATCGTTCATGGCAACCACAGAGGTAAGCGCCAATGAACTATGAACCATGAACCATGGACAAAACCTCTCAATCCCGGATTTGCACAGGCATAATCAGGTAGGTCATTTTTAAGCCACCCAGAGGAGTGAGAATCACGGGAGTATTCGCCGCATTCATTTGGAGCTGAATATCTGACGTAGACAGCGCCTTCAAGCCATCGATTAAGTACTTCACATTAAAGGCAATCTCGATACTTTCACCTGTAACTTGTGCTGGTAGGGACTCTCTCGCACTACCCACATCTTGAGTTTCCACGGTCAGATCAATGGTTTGCCCTTGGGCGTCAATATCAAACTTGACAATATTATTCTTCTGATCCGCCAATACAGCAATTCGCTCAACCGCACTCAGTAATTGACGCCGAGGAATAGCCACTTGGCGTTGAAACTGACCAGGGATGAGTTGGCGGTAAGCGGGATATTGTCCTTCTAATGTCCGACTGGTTAAGCGATGATTACCCCCTTGGAAGATAATTTGACCCACCTCAAACTGCAAGGCGACGGTATCGCTTGAGTCAGAGAGTCCTAACATCCGTTCAAGTTCCCGTAAGGTTCTAGCGGGTACGGTTAACTCAAAGGACGAGGTAGCCTCTTCTCCAGATTGGGTTTCGTCAGACGGTTGGTCTTCATCCTCCTCACTCGTCGGTTTGGCGTTAAGCGTTTCCACAACCGCTAGTCGGTGACCATCAGTCGCGGCAAATTCCAGGCTATCTGCTTGAACCATCAGATGCACCCCAGTCAGCACCTGTTTGGTTTCATCCGCACTGGTGGCAAATAATGATCCGCGCAATCCTTCAATTAAGGCTTCGACTGAGAGTTTCACTACCATCCCATCTTCAATTTGAGGGAGTTCGGGAAAGTCATCTGAGTTCATTCCTCGCATTGTGTATTGTCCCGATGTCGAGGTTAAGGTGATCGATAGGCTTTCGCTGTCCGCATCACTTTCCGCTTCAGCCAGAGAATCTTCCAAAGTAATGTCGCCCTCTGGCAAACGGGAAACAATATCATTAAACAGTTTAGCGGGAATCGCGATCGCGCCATCCGCTTCGACGTTGGCGTTGAAACTGGTTTGCAGACCTAGGCTCAAGTCGAAGGCGGTTAAACTCACTCGCTGATTTTTGGCATCGGCTTGAAGTAACACATTACCCAGCACCGGATGGGTGGGACGTGAGGGAACCGCCCGACTCACCAGAGAAAGATTGGTATTCAGTTCGCTTTGTTTACACGCTAGTTTCATCGCAGGACTTGTCAATGTTTGGCACAGCTAGAGTTCTGGTCAAGGAGAACCGGGACGATTGGATCTGGGCTCTAAAACCAGAACAATTGTTGCTCTCTCATCTACCCACCAGGCAACTCTAGCATGGAATTCAGACTGTGGGGAAACTGTGGAAAAACTGAACTCAGATGATTGTCAATTCCTGAATTCTTCGTGTTTTAGGAATGGAGTCCTTGTGGAAAAAGTTGTGGAAAATTGCGGGAATTTTTTTCACAAGGTATTTATACTTAGCGTGGGTCAGTCATTCTATAGCACTACGGGGATGCGTTAGGACAGCTTCTCGCCGGGTAAGTGTCAAGAAGGATTTCACGCTTGGCTTTGAGTTTGACTCGCCAGATTAATCCGATCGCTCAATTGACTCAGTTTCTGTGCCACGCTGGGATCGCGTTCTCGTAATTGGTTAATCTTATCGCAGCTATACATCACCGTGGTATGGTCTTTGCCGCCAAATTCTTCACCGATTCGGGGTAAGCTCAAATCCGTATGCTGCCGCATCAGATACATGGCAATTTGCCGAGACCAACTAATTTCTCGGCGGCGTGAATTTCCTTTTAAGTCGTCGAGCGAGACATTAAAGGCATCGGCGACGGTGGTCAAAATAATCTCCGGTGCCGCTTGTGCGGTTGGGGTTCGCGGATTCAAAATTGGTGCAATGTTCTCGACTGTCATTGGTACTCCCGAAATCGAGATGTAGGCGACGACGCGAATTAATGCCCCCTCTAGTTCGCGAATGTTGGATTTATATTGAGTGGCAATATACTCGACCACCGATCGCGGCAACCGGATGTTTTCATACTCTGCCTTTTTTTGCAAAATTGCCATCCGGGTTTCCAAGTCAGGCGGCTGAATATCGGCGATTAACCCCATCGAAAAGCGAGAACATAGCCGTTCCTGCAAGCGGCTAATCTGATGTGGCGGGCGATCGGATGCTAAGACGATTTGTTTTCCGGCTTCGTGTAAGGTATTGAACGTATGAAAAAATTCTTCCTGAGTATATTCTTTTCCTTCGATAAACTGAATATCATCAATCAACAGCACCTCAGCCGCTCGATAGTGTTCCCGGAAACTTTGCATACTATCTTTGCGGATGGCGGCAATCAGATCATTGGTAAAGTGTTCAGTAGACACATAAAATATTTTAGAGTTAGGAGAATTCTCCAACCGGAAATGCGCGATCGCTTGCATCAGGTGAGTTTTTCCCAAACCGACGCCCCCACACAAAAACAGGGGATTAAACTCCCGTCCTGGTGATTCGGCTACAGCTAACGCCGCCGCATGAGCCATGCGATTATTGGAACCAACCACGAAGCGAGAAAACACGTACTTCTGATTTAACTCCGTGGGTTTCGGAAGTTGATGGGATGGACGTTCTGAATCAGGGGTAGTCGTAACCGGAACCGACCAGGAAATACCTGTATCGCTAATTGTCGCATTGTCGTTGTCAGTGATCACGGTAAGGTAAATGTCCACCGGTTGTCCCAGGATCTCCCGCACCACATCAGTGATTGTTTTGATGTAATACTTTTGCAACCAATTCCTGGCAAAGGGATTGGGGGTACAAACCACTAAGCAATTCTGGTCAAGCTGCTGAGCGGTTGTTCCCTTGAGCCAGGTTTCAAACGTGGGTCGGCTGAGTTGGAGTTGTAAACGCTCCAATACCTGTATCCAGAGCTGTTCGGGGGACATTTCCACGGGCATTCCTCTATTGTCGGTAATTGTTGAATTGTTGCTTGTTCTCCTAATTCGAGCTATGAGCAAGATATTCCGGCGCACATTTATATATATAGCGATTTAGCATTGAATAAATAGCAACTGTCCAGTTTAATTGCACACCATTATGACCCAATCCCTAGAAATCGCTCAGTTAGGCAACCCGATCTTACGCCAGCTAGCCCGACCCATCGATAATGTTCACAACGAACCTATTCAACGGCTGATTCAGGCTCTCAAGGCAAAGGCTGTAGCCGCCAACGGTGTGGGGATCGCTGCTCCCCAAGTGTCTCAATCCTGCCGTTTGTTCATCGTAGCGTCTCGTCCCAATCCCCGGTATCCGAATGCCCCGACGATGGCACCGACAGCGATGATCAATCCCCAGATTGTGGCTCACTCAGATGAGGTGGTCAAAGGCTGGGAAGGTTGCTTAAGTATTCCTGGTATTCGCGGGTTAGTGCCGAGGTATCAGGCGATTGAGGTAGAGTACACCAATCAACAGGGTAAGCCGCAGCGACAACAGCTAACCGATTTTGTGGCAAGAATTGTTCAGCATGAATATGATCATCTCAATGGTATTGTGTTTGTAGACCGCGTAGAAAGTACCCACGACTTAATCACAGAGGCAGAATATCAACGGCGGATTGGGGAACAAACGTAGCAGCCAAGGCTTGAGTCATTGCAAAATAGAAGCAGTTCTATCGTGCTTGTTCCCTAGATCATGCCTACTGTACTCGCGGATACCCAAAATTTAATTGCAGACCTGATCGCTCGCTATCGCTCTCGCGTGGATTACTTAGCGATTCGCTTAGAAGAATCTGAAGGAACCAGCATTATCGTGCGGGGCAATAAGGTAGAAACCTTGAGTGAAGGACTTTCTATTGGTGGACAGGTGCGAGCGTGTTATAAAGGCGGTTGGGGCTTTGCTAGTTTCAATCAACTCTCTAGCCTGAAGGAGCGACTGGAAGAAGCCATCAGCGCCGCCCGAATTGTTGGGGATGGAGAAACTCTACTGGCGTCGATACCAATCGTGCAAGATACGCGCCAACTTCCCCTAACCGGAACTGATCCCCGGATGATTCCCCTAACTGAGAAAAAAGCCCTGTGCGATCGCTACAACCAATTGCTCAAACGCTTTGATCCCCGGATTACCACCACCTCTGTACGCTACGGGGACAGCCATCAACGGATCATTATTGCGACATCCGAAGGTACGCTGATTGAACAATCTTGGGCAGATCTGGAAATGCGTTTCTCCGCTACCGCCCGTAAAGATGAAATTGTGCAAACTGGACGGGAAACCACGGGATCTCGCAAGGGCTACGAAGATCTGACCAATCTTGACAGGCAAGTGCAGGGGGCGGCGGAACGGGCGGTCAATGCTTTGTCGCTGTCATCGGTGCGGGGAGGGGTGTACACGGTGGTTATTGATCCCATCCTTTCTGGTTTATTTGTTCATGAAGCCTTCGGACATCTTTCCGAAGCGGATATGGCGTATGAAAACCCAGATCTGTTGGAAGTGATGAGCAAAGGGCGTCGCTTTGGTCCACCGGATTTGCAAATCTTCGACGGCGCCGCCCCAGAGGGACATCGCGGTAGCTATTGCTACGATGATGAAGGAACGCCAGCAACCACGACTCAATTGATTAAAGATGGCATTTTGGTGGGACGTCTCCATTCCCGTGAAACGGCTGGTAAGCTAGATGAAGACCCCACTGGCAATGCCCGTTGTCTCAACTATCACTATCCACCTATTGTCCGCATGACCAATACCTGGATTGAACGGGGCAAAACCCCAGTTAAGGATTTAGTCCGAGGAATTCGCGAAGGGGTTTACGCCCGCAACTGGTTAGGGGGGATGACCAATGGGGAGATGTTCACCTTTAGCGCGGGTGAAGCCTGGATGATTCGTGAGGGACAGATTGCTGAACCCGTGCGGGATGTTACTCTATCTGGCAATGTGTTTAAAACCTTAGGCGACATCGAAGCGATCGGGGATGACTTCTACTGGGATGAATCAGGCGGTTGTGGAAAAGGTGGACAGAGTGGTTTACCTGTAGGATGTGGTGGTCCTTCTTTACGGATTCGCAATGTTGTGGTAGGGGGTAGTCAGTAGCGTTGTTTCGATCCTTTGCCTGTTGTCCGTTGTTCTTTGTCCTGAGCAATACACAATGGGCAACGGACAGGTGATATACTGGGAGCGCTATTGGCGATAAATGTGTAATCCTTGATAGGCGGATCAGGTGAACCATTTAACTACGGCTCAAGAAGAGCAACTTAAAAATATAGGAACCTATTTACGAAACTGTAGAGAAGAGCAGGAGAGATCGATTGAGGAAATTGCTCTCAAAACCTTTATTTCCTTACGCTCGTTGAAAGCGCTAGAAGCGGGACGGTGTGAGGAGTTACCTGAACCTGTCTTTGTGCAAGGGTTTATTCGGCGATATGCCGAAACGCTGAATTTAGACAGCACAACATTACTCGAAAGCTTTGCCACTGAGGTGGTACCAGAACCCTCGGATTCCCCTGACTCTCAAGCCGAAAGTTCTGAATCCACCCCGGTTTCGCGATCGCATCAACCTGATCGGTTCTACCGTCAACCATTTCTCCTCTACATTGGTATTGGTGGAATCGTCGCGATCGGCGGACTGCTGTATCTGCTCACCCAAGTCCTCAAACCCCAACCCTCTACACCGGCTCAAGAGTCTCCGACAATTGAGCAACAGCTTAATCCCAACCAAGCCGCCGTCCCTTCAACGCCTACGGCGACTGTCTCTGATCCTAATTTCCCGGTTCAAATTACCGTAGAACTCAAAGGGGAATCCTGGGTGCGGGTTAGCGTTGATGGTCAAACGGAGTTTGAGGGAATTTTAACGGAGGACGATTCTCCAACAACGTGGAAAGCTAAAAATGAATTAACCATCCGATCCGGAAATGCGGGGGCGGTATGGGTGTCATTGAATCAAAAAACCGCGAAACCCTTAGGAGAGATAGGTGAAGTCAAAGATGTTACCTTTACTCCCACACAGGATTGGTAATGAGTTTGTCATTCGTCAGATTAGTTCTAGTTCTCATCAAAGCCCGATCAACTTGTTGAAGCAGAGAGTCGCGAGTGGAGGAATTATCTAAAACCACATCAGCACGCGCTACTTTTTCAGCGAGGGGAAGCTGACTATCCAGACGAGATTGAGCTTGTTCAACCGAGAGGCGATCGCGTTCCCTAATTCGCTGGATTTGTTGGTCTTGGGGACAACTGACAACCCAGATTTCGGTCACTAAGTCTGTCATATTGGCTTCAAACAACAAGGGTATCACTAAAACCACAGTCGGAGACTCGAGGATATTGAGTTGAGACTCAATGCGATCGCGCACATAAGGATGGATCTGTTGTTCTAACCACTGGCGTTCCTTTGGGTTCGGAAAAACGATCTCCCCTAAGCGTTTGCGGTTCAGCGTGCCATCGGCTAATTGTACCTCAGAACCGTAGCGGGTAATAATCCGGTTCAAAACCGGAGAACCAGGTCGCACGGCGTCTCTGGCGTAGATATCCGCATCTAAAATCGGAAGCTGATAGGTATCGGCAAGATAATTAGAAACCGTGGTTTTACCTGTGCCAATCCCTCCGGTTAACCCAATGATCCGTTTCAACAGTGATTCACTCAAGGCTAGAGTACGCTATCACATAAGAGTATAGGTTGCAGCCGGAAAGGACACCAGAATGCTTACCCAAGTACCAGTTACTGATATTATCCGCAAACAACGGGATTTTTTCGCCACAGGGAAAACCAAGGATGTCAAGTGGCGCATGGAACAGCTAAAACGGCTTAAACAAGCTGTTGTTGATGATCAAGAGGCGATTATCAAGGCGGTTCAAGCTGACTTAGGGCGCCCGGAGTTTGAAGCCTATTTTGAAATCGCGGCGATTGGGGAAATTAATTACGCCATTAAGCACCTCAAATCCTGGGTTAAACCCAAGAAGGTGGCTGTCGGATTAGAACAATTCCCCGCCTCGGCGAAGATTTATCCTGAACCCTTGGGTGTGGTGCTGATTATCTCCCCTTGGAATTACCCCTTCCAGCTCTTGATTTCTCCCTTAGTTGGCGCGATCGCCGCCGGAAACTGTGCGGTACTCAAACCCTCGGAAATTGCCACCCATACCTCAACCGCGATCGCGAACCTGATTCAGAATACCTTTGACCCAGCTTATATCGCGGTTGTCGAAGGAGACGCCGAAACCAGTAAAGCACTGCTGGCGGAAAAATTCGACCATATCTTTTTTACCGGGGGAACCGCGATCGGCAAAATCGTCATGGAAGCCGCCGCGAAACATCTGACTCCGGTTACGTTAGAGTTGGGCGGTAAAAGTCCCTGTATTGTCGATGCGGATACGGATCTCAAAGATACGGCGAAGCGGATTACTTGGGGAAAATACCTGAATGCGGGACAAACCTGTATCGCCCCAGATTACCTGTTAGTTGATCGGCAAATTAAGTCCGAGCTATTGACAGAAGTGCAAAAATGTGTTCAATACTTTTATGGTCAGGAGCCGGAGAAAAGTCCGGACTATGCCCGAATTATAAGTCATCGACATTTTGATCGGCTGGTTCCTCTGTTGAAGGACGGAGAAATTGTCACTGGCGGACAAACTCGACCAGAAGATAAGTATATCGCGCCCACTGTGATTGATGGAGTTTCCTGGGATTCACCGATCATGGAAGCGGAAATATTTGGTCCGATTCTGCCTGTGTTAGAGTATCAGGACTTGAATGATGCGATCTCGCAGATTAATGCTCGACCTAAACCCTTAGCCCTCTATCTATTTTCCCGAGATAAACAGAAACAGCAACAAGTCTTGCAGCAAACCTCATCCGGTGGTGTCTGTCTCAATGACACCGTGATGCAAGTTGGTGTGACAACTTTACCCTTTGGCGGTGTTGGCGATAGTGGCATGGGGAACTATCACGGCAAAGCTAGTTTTGATACATTTTCTCACTTTAAGAGTGTATTGAAAAAGGGATTTTGGTTCGATTTAAATTGGCGGTATCCACCTTATAACGGCAAGTTGTCATTGTTTAAGCGAATTATTAGTTAGGTGGAACAGGTGCGGAAAACCTCTTTCCGTATCAACTTAAGCTGAAAAATATCCAATACCTTGAGAAAAACCCCTCCCTAACCCTCCCCTTACCAAGGGGAGGGAATAAGGGAACATATAACAGGGAAAAATGCACTAAATTGGTGTAAGTTCGTATTATAATTGACGAACAGTCTCAACGGCATGAACAATCATTTTTGGGGTAGCGCTACGCTGAAAAACTTATTATGTCTACGCGCACAAAAGCTATAGCATCTATCGGTTTATGGGCTAGCGGGTTCTCGCTACTCATGGATAGTGCTTCAGCACAAACTGCTGCTATTGTAGTTAATACCACCGCAGATGATACCAATGCTGGCGATGGCAATTGTACCCTGCGCGAAGCGATTAATAACGCCAATACAAATAGAGATACCACAAATGGCGATTGTCAGACAGGTTCTCCCCATCCTACCATTGATGCGATCGCGTTTAATATTCAATCGACTCAACCCAGAATTATCCCTACTTCGCCATTACCAACTCTAACAGAGGCGGTTGTCATTGATGGTACATCCCAACCCGGTTTCCAAACTATCGCAACCCATTCCCTAACTTGTCCCAACCCAATGGGCGTTCCGCTTCCAGCCCAAACCATAACAATTAGCCGTCCTGTGATTGAGTTAAATGGTGCGACGGCGGGTAAAGTAAGTGGTATTAATATTGATGCGGATCAGGTTGTGATCCGAGGACTGGTTATTAATCAGTTTCAACGCGCTGGTATCGAAATTTTAAATAACTCCAGCCAAATTATTATTGACAGGAATTATATTGGTACAAATATCACGGGTACAGTTGCCCTTGGTAACAACCGAGGTGTTGTGATTAAAGCCGGGAACACGACGAATCCCAATAATATTATTATTAAAAATAATGTCATTTCCGGGAATACATTCTTGGGGGTTCTCGTCAACGGCGATGCCAATGCCGATCAGCAAGGCAATACTATTGTTAACAATTTTATAGGCACAGATTACACAGGTGAAAATGTATTAGGAAATACCACTGAAAAACGCGGTCATGGTGTAGTGATTGGTCATGGCAATTTTGCCGCTTTAGATTCCCGATATCCTGCCCAAAACCATAGGATTAGAGGCAACGTCATCGCTGGAAGCCACACGACAAATCTCTGGGTTTCCAATTATGCTAGCAATAATTTAGTGGAATGTAATTATATTGGTACGGATTATACCGGAACCGTCGCCTTAGGTAATTGTATTGATGGTCTGCTGATTGGGGGGACACGATCTGATGCACCGTCACGCCTGAACAAAATACGCCATAATTTAATTTCCGGGAATGCTCGATGTCAAGGCAATTCAGAAGCAAATCTGACCCTGCAATGGGGGGCAATTGAAAATACGATTGAAAATAATTTAATTGGCACAGATATCACAGGTACAGTGGCATTAAGTCCTATTTTAAGCACGGATGGTATTGGCATCAAAAAGCCCGCCAACCAAATTCGCAATAATGTTATCGGCGGGAATCGTCGCCACGGAATTCATATCTACCGAGGATTTGGGACACAGCCCTGGGATAACCAAATTGAAAACAATTATATTGGTATCAATCCCCGTGGTATCAATATCGCTAATGGCGGTGATGGAATTGCCATATTTTCTAATATTTATACTCCGGGTACTATATTGCCACTGATGGATGTTTTGATTCGGGGAACGCGGATCACCGGGAATGCGATCGCGAATAATGGTCATAATGGAATTCGGTTAGAAGCGAGAGGTGATGAAGCAGGCTTTAATGCCTCTATTACTAATACCCAAATTTCAAATAACACCATCCACGATAATGGAGCCAATGGCATTCAAATCACTACAGTGGAAACTATTTCTGGGGGAATGGCTGAGGCAATTAATAATTCCATCCAGACAAATTGTCTGTTTAATAATCAAGGTTTGGGCATTAGTTTAAGTCCAAGTCGCTCAACCTCTCATGATGCTTTTTTGAATGGTGACACAGGGAATCATTTATCCGCTTCTGTCCCCATTGAGAACGATGCCTTAGATTTAGACTATGGCTCAAATCAGTTGCAAAATTATCCCACTATTTTAAGCGCAGAGGTAAAAAATAATCACACTGAAATTCAAGGAATACTGATTAGCACTCCTAATACCCAATTCACTCTGGAATTTTTCGCCAATAGAAGTGCTGATCCATCCAACTATGGTGAAGGCGAAGTTCCTTTAGGTTCACTATCTGTAACCACGGATAACCGTGGAGAAGCTGTATTCAGTGCCATTTTGCCTGCTACAGTTATGGGACAATCGATAACTGCAACTGCTACTGACTCTAGCGGCAATACATCTGAATTTTCTCGCCATATTCAAGTAAGATTTAAGTAAGTGAGTGAGTGGAAATAAACTCAACTATATCAAGTTCAATGGCACGCTCATTATAGCCGTTCTGGATCACCGAAACCCTTGATATACCGTAGGGTGGACATTGCCCACCCGTCTTAATTCAGCGCCATTCCCTTAATTGAACACCATTCGTATTACACCCTGAGGTAGAGGCAAAGATAAAACCAAACCTATAAAAATTAATAGGCTAGACCATCAACATATGGAGCTGATGTGATGTAGGGTGGGCAAGGAGACCAAAGTTATAGGCGTCAATATTATCGTTTATTGAACTTGCCCACCTGTGTAGTATTTAAATCTCCTAAAAGCTACTATGAGCTACTGAAGGAAGCCCGTAAAAGCTGGCAAAAAGCACAAAAAAAGCACCCGAAAAAAATCCAGAACTAATCAAAAAAAAAGCGGAAGAGATCAAGTCTATCTTAGAAGAGCTACTTCCCGACATAAGAGATGAAAACGTTGCTGTGTATGCAATTGACGAAGTTCATTTATTAGAAGGAGACTTGATAAGTCATCTCTGGGGAGACAGCAGCGACCGACTGCATATTCCCATTAAGAATGAAAAAAACCGTCAAACGTATTACGGGGCATTAAACTTAGTAAACCAAGAATTAATCATTGGTGAATATCCAAAGAGAGATGGTCAACATACGGTAGATTTTGTCAAGAAACTTATTCAAAAAACTCCTCAGCAGAAAATCATCATATTCTGGGATGGTGCGACTTATCATAAAGGAGAATTAATGAGAGAATTTTTAAAACAAATCAATGGGAATTTACCCCAAAAAGACTGGTAAGTAACTTGTCATTTATTAGCTCCCTATGCCCTGGAAGAAAACCCAATATAAGCCGTTTGGTTACAGTTAAAAAGTTAATTAGACGGTGCTATCGTTTCTGCAATTTTTTTACAATCATTAAGCGATTATTCAAGCTTTTTGCTGACTTGAAATTATTCAACTTCCCTAATCTAGAACAATACCAAAATTTTGATTGTCTTGTTTAAAAAAGCGAGATGTATTTTTTACATCTCAAATAAAAATGCTATATTTCCGACTTTTCAGGGGTAAGCTTGCCAGTGTTATCGATCACCCAACTACAAGCACAACTGTCTGAAGCAGAATCAGGAATGATAGGCGACTAATGACGCCAGGGAGAATTGAACGTAATCTATGCCCATGCGGGGTGAGGAACAGTATCTTATGCATTAACATAAAAGGTATGGGGAATTACCCGTTCCAAAATGACGTTTGCCATGTCATGTAACTACGAGAGGGAATAGCGTGTCTCACACTATTGTTACGGAAACCTGTGAAGGGGTTGCAGATTGCGTCGAAGCTTGTCCAGTTGCTTGCATTCACCCTGGTCCCGGCAAAAATGTCAAGGGGACAGACTGGTATTGGATTGATTTCGATACCTGCATCGATTGTGGTATATGTTTACAGGTCTGTCCTGTAGAAGGCGCGATCGTTCCGGAAGAGCGACCGGAGTTGCAGAAAACCCCCCAATAGATTAGGGGCTGCTGCAGGGAGTCTTGTGGTGGGGGTAGGGAGCAGGGGGAGCAGGGGAAGTTAGGGAAGCAGGGGGAGCAGAAGAGAAGCAAATATCAATACCACTCAAAGC